>NZ_JCALDG010000029.1:0-51954 GCF_059812735.1 Mycobacterium sp. NGS40 | reverse complement strand
AGTATCTGCCCACGCCGCTCACCGAGGCGGAGATAGCCGATGTGGTCGACACCGCCATCGCCCAGGTTGCTGAGGCCATCGGCGAGCGCCCCAGCATGAAACAGATGGGACAGGTCATGAAGGCCGCGACCGCGATCGCGGCCGGCAAGGCAGACGGTTCCCGGCTGTCGGCGGCGGTCAAGGACCGGCTTTAACCGTCGTTTGCGTCCGTGGACCGGGGGTATCCGGTCGGGTATGACTAAGTTCGGCTACACCTTGATGACCGAGCAGAGCGGACCCAAAGACCTTGTCCGATACGCGGTTTCGGCCGAGCAGCGCGGGTTCGACTTTGAGGTCTGCAGCGATCACTTCTTCCCGTGGCTGACCTCACAGGGGCACGCACCCAACGCCTGGGCGGTGCTGGGCGCGGTGGCACACGCGACCGAGCGAGTCGACCTGTACACCTACGTGACCTGCCCGACGATGCGGTATCACCCCGCGGTCGTCGCTCAGCAGGCCGCCACCGTGCAGATTCTGGCCGACGGCCGGTTCACCCTCGGGTTGGGCAGCGGGGAGAACCTCAACGAGCACGTCGTCGGTAAGGGCTGGCCAACGGCCGAACGGCGCCAGGACATGCTTCGCGAAGCCATCAAAATCATTCGTGAGCTGTTCGGCGGCCGGCTGGTGAGCTGGCGCGGCGACTACTTTCAGGTGGATTCCGCGCGGCTCTGGGATCTGCCCGACGTTCCGGTCGGCATCGGTGTGGCGATGAGCGGCCTGAACAGTGTCGAGAAATTCGCCAAGCTCGCCGATCACCTGATCGCGGTGCAGCCGGACAAGGATCTGGTGGACTCCTGGCATGCCACTCGGCAGGCCGCCAATGGAGCCGAGGGCGGGCGGGTGGTCGGGCAGATTCCGGTGTGCTGGGACCCCGACCGCGACGCCGCGATCGCACGCGCACACGACCAGTTCCGGTGGTTCGGCGGTGGCTGGGCGGTCAACGCCGACTTGCCGACCCCGGCCGGTTTCGCCGGCGCGACCCAGTTCGTACGACCCGAAGACGTCGCAGATTCCATTCCGTGCGGGCCGGACCTGGACGCGATCGTGGACGCCGTGCGGCCGTACTGGGAAGCCGGTTTCACCGATATCGCGCTGATTCAGATCGGTGGGCCGACACAGGATCTATTTCTCAAAGAAGCGGCAGAACCTTTGCTGAACGCACTGCGCGAGGCGTCGTCTCAGACACGCGTTTGACGCGTTCCGGCAAGGGTATTCGGGCCGGCATCACGCAAGGGAGATACCGATGACCGATCCATCCGGTAAGACAACCACGGCGTTGGTGAACGGCCTCGGCGGAGCCAGTGTCGGCCTCGGGCTGAGCGAAATCGTGGCGCCCGGGAAAGTCGCCGCCCTCGCGGGGGTGGACGACACCAGGCTGGCACGCCGGGTCATCCGAGCGCTGGGTGTGCGCGAATGTGGCCATGGCGCAGCCCTGTTGGGAGGCCCCGACAGGTTGGTGTGGACCCGGGTCGCCGGTGATGTCCTGGACCTGGCGCTGCTGGTGGTGGGAGTGGCGCGCCGCGAACGCGGACACCGACGGCGCGGAACCATTGCCGGTGTGGCTCTTACCGGAATCGGAGCGTTGGACCTCTACACGGCGTTACGCACCACCCGCAACGGCGCAACCTACGCCGTCTAACCGTGAAGGAGAACACGATGGCAAACGAACTGCAAGGCAAGACGATCGCCATTCTGGCGGCCGACGGAGTGGAAAAGGTCGAACTCGAGCAGCCGCGCGCGGCCCTCAAGCAAGCGGGCGCGCACGTCGAGGTCCTCTCGCTGAAGGCCGGCGAAATCCAGGCGCGCGAACATGATCTCGAGCCCGCCGGACGATTCACGGTCGACCGTGCGGTGTCGGATGCCTCGGTGGAGGAGTTCGACGGACTGGTATTGCCGGGCGGCACCGTGAACCCCGACAAACTGCGCAACGACGCGACCGCGGTCTCGTTCGTTCGCGACTTCGTCGGATCGGGAAAGCCGGTTGCGGCCATCTGCCACGGGCCGTGGACGCTGGTCGAGGCCGGGGTGGCCGCCGGGCGAAAACTCACCTCTTACCCGAGTATTCGCACCGACTTGCGCAATGCGGGCGCGCAGGTGGTCGACGAGGAGGTCGTCGTCGACGGCAACCTGATCACCAGTCGTTCCCCGTCGGACCTGCCGGCATTCTGCTCCACGCTGATCAAGCAATTCGCGCACGCAGCAACGGGTTAGGCCTCGTCAGGCCGCTTTGGCGTTTCAACGCATTGTTTGTGGGAATTACCCACGAAATGCCGTGATCGCCACGGCGATCTTGCGAAAGGCCCGCCGTTGACGAGCACGTACCCCGTTACCGCCGACGTTCTAGTTGAGCCGACTGTGTATCAGCCACAAGCCGATTCCAGATTGCTGGTCCGCGCAATGCAATACAGCGGCCTGATTCCGGGTCGTCGGGTTCTGGATCTGTGTACCGGAAGCGGGTTCGCCGCGATCGCCGCGGCTGAAATGGGTTGCGCCAGTGTGACGGCGTTCGATATCTGCCCGCACGCGGTGAGTTCCACCCAGGGCAATGCGGGCGTCGCGGGCGTCGATATCGATGTCCGGGAAGGCTCGTGGATCGCCGCGCTGCGATGCGAACCGTTCGAGGTGGTGGTGGCCAACCCGCCCTACGTGCCGACCCCGCCGGAGGACGACATCGACATGGTCTCGCCGGGAGTGGGCCCGTCATGGGCGTGGAATGCCGGCCGGGACGGCCGGCGGGTGCTGGACCCGCTTTGCGCGGCGGCATCAGATTTGTTGTGCGACGGCGGATCCCTGCTCCTGGTCCAGTCGGCCCTGGCCGGCATCCACCGCTCGCTGGACTACCTGCGCTCTACCGGGTTGAACGCCGATGTCGTTGCCTCCGAACGCATTCCGTTCGGTCCGGTGCTAGCCCAGCGCGCCCGTTGGCTGGAGCAGATCGGTCTGGTGCCGCAGGGCTGCCGGGAGGAGGACCTGGTGGTGATCAGGGCGGACAAGCGATGACCGGCACGCGGGTACGTGTGGTCCCCAAGGGGCCCATCCTGTTACCGGGTCCGGTGCGTATCGAAGTCGACGACGGCCGGGTCGTCGAATCCGACCGGTTCATGGTGGCCATCTGCACCTGCGGGCGCAGTCGCGAATACCCGTTGTGCGACACCAGTCACCGCCGCTGCCGGCACGTCGAAGGCGTTGGCACCAGGCCGGATTGAGGCCTGATTGAGGCCTAGTTAAGCGGTCGCCGCAATGAGGTCTGGTCCTGCTTCCAGGACGTCAGGATTGTGTCGGCGAGGCGATCCTCCACGGCAGCGAGCGCCCGGATCCCGAAAACGATGTCGCGGTCCAGCTCCGGTTCGCGGGCGACCAGATCACCGACCACGTCGTAGCGCACCACTTGTTCATGCACGGCGTCAGCCTCGACGTGTTCGCGGTAGAACGCGACGCACGCCGGTGGTGCATCCATCCGCTCGAGCGCTTGAGCCATCCGCCGCGAGCCGGGCGACGACGTGATCTCCGTGGCGGCGAAATGTCCGATCGCCGCGCCACGCAGCCGACGATGCAGGCCGAACAGTGACATCAGGTTGACCACGGCAAGCGCTTCGGCGGGCACGGCGTCCAGGTACCCCAGATAGGTCGCGTCCAGATCCGCCGCCGCCATCAGGTCCGCGAAGAGCTGTTGGTGGACTCGGTGGCCCTGCCCGGCGCCGTACTCGTCGAATTCGATCGCCACGAATGCCGCCTTGGCGCCGCCCGTCAGTCGCGGGATGGCCCAGGCATGCGGATCGCCCTCCTTGAGGTGATACAGCGATCGGTGCACGAAGTACTCGCGCATCTGCTGCCAGGTCCCGGTGCCGCGCAAATAGTAGGACGGCCCGGTGCCGTTGACGGGCTCGACGGAAATCGCTTCCATCTCCGCCGTCGCGGTCCGGTCGGGTTCGATCGGGCCGACATCGCGACGCACACCCGCCAGGAAGGCACGCTCGAGTTCGCCGCGCAGTCGCAGCAGGTCGGGATTCCATTCCCAGGCGGGATCCACGCCCGCGAAACCCCGGTAGTGCAGCTCGTAGCACATGCACAGGGCCAGTTGCAGGTCGAGGCCGTACGGATCCGAATCGCCGACCGACGAACCGATCCGCGCGAGGTGGTCTACGGATGACGGCCCGGCCAGCGCCCGATGCACGGCCGTCGACAGTGGGCCGTGTGCCGCCGGCAGGGCGGGCTCGATGCTGATCGACGCGCGGGTCACGTCGTTGGACATACCACGGAAGGGGTCATGGCAAACGGTGCCCTTTCTAACGGCCGCCGGACCAGTCGTCGTCGCCGGCGGGTGCTGCGGGCAGCCGGAAGGTGATGTCCACGACCGTTCCGGTTGGGCTGCTGTCGATCTGCATCACGTCGCTGATGGCCCTCATCAGGATCAGGCCGCGACCGCTGTTGCCCGGGTTGATCGCCGGCGGTTTCCAGGAACCGCGGTCGGTGATGCGGGCACGGACCTGGCCGTCCACGGTCTCGACTTCGAGCAATGTTGACCCGCGGCCGTGTCCGCGGTAGGCGTGCTCGACGCAGTTGGTGCATCCCTCGTTGACGACCAGCACGATGTCGTCGACGAGTTCGTCGGGGACATCGGCGGCCCTGAGCCAGTCGGCCAGCCGATGCCGGATGCTGGCCAGTTCGTCTGCGATGGCGTGTGTTTCTATCCGCAGCGGTGCCTGCTGGTGCCGGTAGATCACCATCGCCACATCGTCGTCGTATCCGCCCGCCGGCGCCAACTCGCGCAGCACCGCATCGGCGACGGCGTCCAACGGCAACGTCCTTGTCTCCACCAAAACGTCTGCGGCGCGGGTTATTCCATCATCGAGCGCCTCGTGTTTGCGTTCCACCAATCCGTCGGTGAACACCATCAGCGTCGAGCCGGACGGCAGCCGCCGGGAGACTTGCGGGCGAGGTTCGTCTCGAAGGACCGCCAGTGGCACCGACCGGGCATCGGTGAGCACCGTGTTGCCCGAGGGTCCGGCGAGCACCGCGGGCATATGTCCGGCATTGCTGTACTCCAGGATGCCGGATTCGGTATCCAGGATCGCCAGAAAAACAGTGGTGCAGTACGCGTTCGGAATGAGCGAGGCCGCCAGGTCGAGTTGCTCGAGCACCACTGCGGGGCCGGCGCCGTTGATCAACAGCGCGCGCGCCGAACTGCGCAACTGACCCATGATGGCCGCGGCCGGCAGGCCTCGCCCCACGCAGTCGCCGACGACGAGGCCGATGCGATGATCACCGATCGAGAGCACGTCGTACCAGTCGCCGCCGATCTCCAGCGGCGGGACCGCGGGCTCGTAGCGCATCGCGAATCCCGGCGGCGACTCGATGGGCGGCAACATCGCGCGCTGCAACGTCAGCGAAGTCTCACGGGCACTTTCGAATTGGCGCACATGCTGCATGGCCAGACTGAGATGACCGATCAGCACCGTGACCAACAGCCGATCCTCCGCGCTGAGCCAGCGTGGTGCGCCGAGCTCCAGCCACAAGGCGAGGTCTCCGGTGCCGGAAAGCACCGCGACCAATCCCTGCGCCTTGCCCGGTTTATTGTTCCGCTCAACGGTTTTGGCTGTCAGAGGCAGCTGCTGGCGGGCATCCTGAAAGGTGTCACGCAACCAGGGATCCAGCCCGCGCCAGGATGTCACGGCGGGTTCGCCGGCCACCTGCACCGTCGGCTCGCCGTCGCCGCCCGGCCACGTCACGGCGATCACACGCTGGACGCCGATCGCCGTGCGGCATTCGTCGAGGGTGATCGCCAGCAATTCGGCCACGCTTTTTGCCACTGCCACGGCGGTGGCCAAGCGCAACACCGCACTCTCGCGAGCCGCGAATGCCCGTTCGGCGGTGACGTCGCGAATCGTGCCCACGTAGACCGCTTCGGCGGTGTCGGATTCTTTGACGGCATTGATGCTCACCATCACCCAGGCCAGGTGCCCGTCCCGATGCCGAATCGGTGTCTCGTACTGGGTGCCACCCTCGCTGCGGACCCGGGACTGGTGTTCTCGCGCGGTCTTCTTGTCGACCAGCCAGGGGTGCGGCCAGCGGTAGGGCAAGCCCTCGGTGGGGTAGCCGAGGATGTCGATGAAGGCATCGTTGATCTCGATGATCGAGCCCTCATGATCGGCGACGAAGAAGCCTTCCTGTAACGAATTCACAAGGGCGGTACGGAATTTGTCTCGGTCAGCGAGCCCGTCGGCTCGGGCCCGCTGCTCCGCGTAGCGCTTGGTGCCGTCCAGGAATCCGCGAGTCGCGACGTCGAGCGGCGCCAGGGTTTGCAGCAGGAATTCCAGCGCGACGGGTGCGTCGACTTGGATGTCCTCGGACATCTCCAGCACCAGCCGGACGTGGTTCTCGATGATGTCGAGCATGCTGATCTGTTCCTGCAACGCCCGGCGTCCTAGCTCGTGGGCAAGGGCCAGGATGTTGTCGTCGCGCTTGTCCACATAGCTGCGCAGCGCGGCGAGATATTGGTCGTGGAATTCCACTGCTTGGGTCATGTCGGCGCTCCCCGGTGACGCGCTGCGAGCACCATGGCGTCGTCGGTGTCCTTGGCGTGTTTAACCAGAATATGGTCGGCTATCGCCGTAGCCGAAGCGGCGAAGTCGATATGGTCCAGATGGTCCTCGGTGATGCCATCGCTGGCCAGCACGATCAAATCGCCCAGCCGAATCGAAACTACCTGAGCAGGCCTGATTTCCGGGATCCGGTAGCCGACGATGCCGGCGGCAAGGCGAGCCGTGGATCGAATACGAACGCCGGCCACCTCCTTGGAGACCAGGTTGGCGGTGACGTTTCCCACCCCGCTCCAGGTCAACGTCTGGGCCGCGAAATCCACCCGCGCCAACGTCATCGCCACTCCGCGGGTCCCGGCCAACACCCGGTGGCACAGCTGGATCAGGACTTCGAGCCGCTCCCTGGGAGCCCGCTGGACCGCGTCGACGGCGCGCATCGCGGCGCTGGCGGCAGCAGGCCCGTGACCGAGGCCGTCGACCACACCGAACAGAGCGGCATCATCACCGATGGCGACCGCGATTTTTCGGTCGCCGCTGCTGTGCTCGCCGGCCAAAGGGCGTCCCGCGTTCGCCCACTCGATCGGCCCTAGTCGACCGTTTTCACGCACGGCCGGGAACCCATTTCCACATTTCGATGACGGTTCCCTTGCCCAGCGCGGACTCCACAATCAACCGATCCATCAAACGGCGCGACCCCGGCAACCCCATGCCCAACCCGCGTCCGGTCGAATACCCGTCCTCCATCGCCCGCTCGATATCGGCGATGCCCGGGCCGTCGTCCTCGGCGCGAACCACCAGCGCCTGGCGGCCGTCGCGCTCGTCCACCGTGACCCGCACGGTGCCCCGCCCCGCGTAGCTGGTGATGTTTCGCGCGATTTCGGAGATCGCCGTGGCGATCATGGTGACATCGGTCAGCGAAAACCCGAGGTCTAACGCGAGCTGATGTCCTGCTTTGCGGGCTTCGACGATGTCGTCGGGGTTGTTGATGATGACGACGATGTCACACGCCACCGTCGCGCCCGATCGTCGGCTTTCCCGCTCCGCGTTGGCGATTCAACAGGGCAATGCCCTCCTCGAGATCCAACGCGGTGTTCATGTCGTCGAATGCCAGCCCCAGTTGAACCATGGCGAAGGCCACTTCTGGCTGCAGACCCACGATCACCGTGTCGGCGCCACGCAGCCTGGTCATGTGAGCGATAGTCCGCAGCGACCGGGCCGCGAACGAATCCATCACGTCGATCGCGGTGACGTCGACGATGATGCCCTGGGCGCGGAATTTGCTGACCCGCTCCATCAGGTCGTACCGAAGTCGTTCGGCGTCCGAGTCGGACAGTGCGGCCTGCACCGAGGCGATGAGGATCGAGCCCTGCTTCAGGATGGGTACTGGCATACGGCGCCCGTATCAGTTGTGCTCACCCGGTCAGCTCGCCGGTGCGCGTGACTTCGTAGCCGAGCAGGCGCTCGGCCTCTTCGATTCCACCCTGCAGGTCACCGACGGCATTCATCTTCGACAGATCCAGGCCGATCGTCACCAGCGTCAGGGCGATCTCCGAGGACAAACCGGTGATGATCACGCTGGCGCCCATCAGGCCTGATGCGTCGACCGTCTGCACCAGGTGGTTGGCCACCGTGGAGTCGATGGTCGGCACACCGGTGATGTCGATGACGACGACTTTCGCGCGGTTCGCGCGGATGGCTCGCAGCAACTGCTCGGTGACCTGGCGGGCGCGCTGGCTGTCCAGCACGCCGATGATCGGCAGAATCAGCAGCTGCTCGCGCACCTGCAGCACCGGGGTGGAGAGCTCGCGGATCGCCTCCTGCTGCTGGCGGATGATGCGCTCGCGCTCCTGCACGAAGGAGACGCCCACGGTGTTGGCGATGCGGTTGGCGGCCGGTTCATAGGCGTCGAGCACCCGGTTCAGCATCTCGAACTCGGTTTGATACTTCTCGAAGAGCGAGCGTGCCAGCACGTCACGCAGCAGCAGCACGATGCCGAGAACCTCGTCGGTTTCCACCCCTCGGGGGATGATGCGCTCGGACAGGTCGCGGGCGTAGGCCTGCAGCGCCTCGACGCTACCGGTTTCGAGCACCTCGACGTAGTTGTCGTAGACGGCGGTCGCCTCGGAGAAGAGTTCCTCGGGCGTCATCGCGGTAAGCAGTTCGGCCTCGGTTATTCTTCGGGCCCACTCCTCGCGCAGAACCGTGCGATTCTGTCGTAGGTGCTGCACTAGCTGGGGAAGCAGACCTTCGCTGGAGACACTTGCGATGGTGCCGGTGCTGCTGGAATCTGACATCTGGCCTCCCGTGTGCCGCGTCGCGCTCCGCAGTGCGCAGGTTCTATGGGGAGACTAGCCTGGTTTGACGCGGGGCAGGTGTTGAGGTCTTCTTCTTCTCGCAGTTCGCAAGGCAGGTTAGGCTTGCACCACACTTAAGGCCCAGACGAAGGATCGCCATTGTCAGCTCCTGATTCGATTACCACGTTGGTTGCGGACCACGATGGGGTGTCCGTGGTCAGTGTCAGCGGTGAAATCGATTTGGTCACCGCTCCGGCCCTGGAGCAAGCCATCGGTGCGGTCGTTGCGGAAGGGCCGACGGCGCTGATCATCGACCTGTCCGCGGTGGAGTTCCTCGGCTCGGTCGGGCTGAAGATCCTCGCGGCGACCTACGAGAAACTCGGCAAGTCGGCGGAGTTCGGGGTGGTCGCGCGGGGCCCGGCGACCCGGCGCCCGATCCACCTCACTGGTCTGGACAAGACGTTCCCCCTGTATCCGACGCTCGACGACGCGTTGACCGGCGTGCGAGACGGCAAACTCAACCACTGACGTTCGCCGCTATGGATGTCGACCACCCGGAAGACGACCAGCGGTGGGACCGCGTTAAGCGCGGTGAGACCGAAATCGAGCGGCTGGACCGCAACTGGAACAGCCTGTTGCAGGAACTGCGGGTGGTGCAGACCGGCGTGCAGTTGCTCACCGGCTTCCTGCTGACGCTTCCGTTTCAGCAGCGGTTCGACGTGCTCGATCAAAGGATGCGGATCGCCTATCTGGTGACGGTGGGATGTTCGGTGGGGGCGACGGTGCTGCTGATCGCCCCGGTCGGCATCCACCGGCTGTTGTTCCGGCGGCATCGCCTGCAGGTGCTGGTGAAGGCCGCGCACCGGTGCGCCTTCGCCGGGCTGGCGCTGCTGGGATTGGCGCTGACCGGGGTGACGGCCATCATCTTTGTCGCGGTGGCCGGAACGACCGCGGGAGTGATTGCCGGAGTGTGTGCGCTCACGCTGTTCACCTTCTTCTGGTGGGCGTTGCCGCTGGCGTTGCGCACCCGCGGCATGTAGATCAGCGGCTGCGCGCGAGCGCCGCGACGCGGGTGGAGTTCAAATGATCGAGAAGGTCCTGTGGGTCGTCGAAGATCGGTGCTGCGCCGGCCGCCTGCAGTTCGGCATCCGAGACACCACCGCTGAGCACGCCGATACACGGCACTCCCGCCGCCTTGGCGGCGTGCGCATCCCAGACGGCGTCGCCGACGAACACCGCTTGCTCGGCGGTGACCCCGGCCCGGTCCAGCGCCACCTGCACGATGCCCGGCTCGGGTTTGGCGGTGTCGACGTCGTGGGATGACGTCGTCGCTGAAATCACGTCGTCGCAGTCGAGCACCTTGCGCAGCGTCTCGAGTTCGTCCTCGGGCGCCGAGCTGGCCAATACCACCTGCAGGCCCAGCTCGGCGACCCGGTGCAGCAGTTCTCGTGCACCGGGCAGTGGTGCGAGCAGACCGGAGATCTCGCGGTAGTAGCGGCTGTGCCCATCGCTGAGCCGCTCTTGCACGTCCGCCGGGGCATCGCCGGACAGGCTTCGCACCAGCGTCGAGCCGTCCATGCCGATGCCCCGGTGGATCTTCCACGCCGCGACCGCGAGGCCCTCGGCGTCGAAGGCGCGTTGCCACGCATAGACGTGCAGATAGGCGGAATCGACCAGGGTTCCGTCCACGTCGAATAGGACAGCGGGAGCATTCATCGCTGCGGCATACCCACCTGGGGGCCGCCTGACACGGTCGTTTAGCCGCCCGGAACATGCGGGCGCGGTGCTCTGGGCGTCCAACTTTGAACCGTATGCGTGGACTCGACGTGAATGGTGATAGTCCACAACGTGTTTCGTGAGGAGTTGGGATGGACCACCCGGCTGACCATGCCCGCACCACGCGCCCCCACCGAGCAGCCGATCGCGTTCGCTCGACCGGGTGCTCACACCGAACTGCCGTTCAGGCAATTTTCTTAGATTAGCCACAGTGTGGGGCGCCGGGAAATGGGGTAACGACTGTGCCACGGGGGAGTACATCGGACGTGCGTCATCCCGCCACTTTGCAGGAAAGGGTAAGCCCATGAAGACCGCAAGCGATTACGACGCACGTCGCGTGACCGACACCGACGGCCAGGAATCCGAGCTGCGCCAACTGGATCCGAGCTTGTCGGGATCGTCGACGGCAGTTGTCGACGAGGACCCCAACGACGTGCATTTCTTCGAGCTGCCCGGCGCGGATCTGTCCGGTGAGGAACTCGCCGTCACGGTTATCCCGCAGCGGTCCGACGAATTCACCTGCTCGAGTTGCTTCCTGGTTCAGCACCGGCACCGGATGATCCTGTCTATCTCGGGGCGGCCCATTTGCACCGATTGTGCCTAGTGCGTCGGGAATTACAATCGAAGGATGCACGGCGTTCTAGTTTTTGACGGCCGGTGCGGGGTGTGCACCCGCGCGGTCAACGCGCTGCGTCGGTGGGACCGGACGGGGATGCTGCGCGTCGAACCGATGCAGACGCCCGGGATGGCCGACCGACTCGGCGTCACCGACGACCGAATGCTCGAATCCGCCTGGTGGGTGGATTCTTCCGGCGTCGTCCTGGCCGGGGCGCACGCAATGAACGCGGCCCTGTCGGCGGCGCTGGGTACGCACATCCCGCTATGGATCTACCGGATCCCCGGCGTCGGGGCCGTGCAGAACGGCATCTACCGGTGGGTTTCGTCGCACCGCTACCGTTTCCGCGGTGCGACGCCGCTGTGCGAGGCCGAGCCCGAGCGTTGCGCGTAGTCGCCATCGCCTGGTTGTCGAGTGCATGAAATGTGTTCTGCGGGTTGGCTTTCCGATCAACTACGGCGAGTAGCCTAACTCTGTGCCCACTCGCGCCCGCAGGCGCGGCACTGGCGAATGGCCGTCGACCATTCCGGCTCACCCTCGACGGGCTGGCGAACCAGATGGGTGGACTCGTCGCCGCAGCCGGGGCAGGTACAGACCGCGAGGTACGGCTCGACGGGTTGCGCGTTCATCAGGTACAGGTTCTCCGCCCGTGAGAACGGCACGATCGCCAGGCGCTCCGGGCGGGGGCCGGCTTTCGGAGTGTCGAACCACAACAGGCCACAGACCACCATGGCCACGGCGCCGAAGATGGCCACGATGACCAGGGGGATGTTCCATGGCCAATTCGGCGGGATCGGCGTGAGTGCGAGAACCAGCATGACGGCGGAGATCAGAAAGCTGATGATCGTGCCCGGCCTGGCGAATCGGTAGCCGCCAACCTGCAGCGCCTCCCAGACGTCGAGCTCCTGCTGCCGTTGGGCGATCTCTAAAAGAGTTGGGTGGTAAGGAAATTCGTCCCTCGACCCGGAGGCGGGCAGGTTGGCGCCGCGCGGACTCGTCTCGCGCAGCTCCGGGATCGGCCTGACCGCCGCCATGCGCGCCAAGTTTAATGCGGGGTTCCCGCCGAGGCGAGGTGACGATTGCTGACCCGGCCGTCGGCCACGCCTGCGCGAGCCGGTCGTGGCGCGCCGGAGTTAGCCGGAACGCTGAACGCGGCGCTGGCAGCGCAACGCCCGTAGCAAATGCCGTAAATATCGTGGCATGGACGGTCGGAGAGGTTACGGCGAGAACCTAACAGCTGATACAGGCCATATTCCAATAATTCCTCAGCGATGACTCAGCGACGAATCTGTAGCCTCGGGCACTGTGAGCAACACCCGGGGACTGCTCATTAACGACGATTCTCACTCGCCGCGGGGCCGGATCGATTTGCGAGATCCGCTCGGCGGTCGGCAGAAAGACTCATGTGAAGCATCCGCCGACGCTGCGGTACCGCACGCGCCGCGGCACCTAGTACGGAGACCACCGATGAAACCCGATATCCAGTCCGACCGACGCGGCGCGGCCTATCAAGGCGCCGCCGCGGCCTGTTAGCGCCGAGGAGCAACCATGCTGGATTTTGCGGCGTTACCGCCGGAAGTCAATTCGACCAGAATGTATTGCGGCCCCGGATCGGGGCCATTGCTGGCGGCCGCCTCCGCCTGGTACGCGCTGGCAGCCGAAATGCGTTTGGCAGCAACAGCCTACGGTTCGGTGATCGGGGACCTGATCAGCGCAGGCTGGTACGGTCCGTCATCGACGTCGATGTTCGCCGCAGCCGCGCCCTATATAGCGTGGCTCAACAGCACCGCCGCGCAGGCCGAGCAGACCGGCATGCACGCCAACGCGGCCGCGACCACTTTCGAGGCCGCGTTCGCGATGACCGTGCCCCCGCCGGTCGTAGCGGCTAACCGCACGCTGCTGGCAAACCTGTTGGCTACCAACATCGTCGGTCAGAACACGCCGGCGATCGCGGCCACCGAAGCCCAGTACGCCGAAATGTGGGCCCAGGATGCCGGGGCGATGAATGGCTACGCGACGGCATCGAATTCGGCGGCCCAGCTGACGCCGTTCGCCTCGCCGCAGACGAACACCGCCCCCGACGCGGCGGCCGGACAGAATGAGGCCGTCTCCCAAGCGGTCAACACGGCGGCCGGGAATGCTCTTGCTGGCGCGGCGCCCCAAGGATCCTTGACCGATTACCTGACCGGTCTGTTGGACGGGTCGAACAACAGCGCGCTCGGAAGCTTTCTGGGAAGCACCTTTTTCAGCAACTCGGTCGTCACCGGTTCGCTTGGCGGCGGTCCGTTCAACCCGCAGACCATCCTGGCATCGGCGGTGGGTGTGGGTGCCATGGGGTCGAGCGCCACGATCATGTCGGGTCTGGAGGAGTTCGGCTTCGGCGCGGAGGGTGCCGGGACTGCCGCGCTGGCATCCAACAGCGTCCCGTTGGGCGGCTTGTCCGGAGCATCGGCCGGGGTCGGCAACGCGCATCTGGTCGGGTCGATGTCGGTGCCCCAGAGCTGGGTCTCCGCTGCCAACATCACCTCCGCTCAAGCGGCGGCGCCGGTCACGGGGCTGAGTGACATCGGGTCGTCCGCGGCGGGCGGGCCGGGCGGCGTCGCCGGACAGCTGGCCGGCAACGGCCGCAGGTTACGCCGCTCCATCCCCAGGTACGGGATTCGTCCCGTCGTCATCCCGCGTCCGCCGGCCGCCGGTTAAGAGACTTCAGGAGAAATGTCATGCTGAATTTCGGGGCGTTACCGCCGGAAGTCAACTCGGCGAAGATGTACGCCGGCCCCGGGGCGGGATCGATGCTCGCGGCCGCGGCGGCATGGAACGCGACGGCCGCTGAATTACGTTCCGCAGCAATCAGTTACGATGCGGTCATCGCATCGCTGGTCAGTGAGGGCTGGCTGGGGCCGGCGTCGGAGAAGATGGCGGCCGCGGTCCAACCCTATGTCGAGTGGATGATCGCCACCGCCGCGCAGGCCGAGCAGGCCGGCGCTCAGGCCAACGCGGCCGCCGCCGCCTATGAGGCGGCGTTCGCCGCGACGGTGCCACCGCCTGTCGTCGCGTCCAATCGCACACTGCAAGCAAACCTGTTGGCACGCAACATCTTCGGACAGAACACTGGGGCGATCGCGGCGACCGAAGCCCAATACGGCGAGATGTGGGCACAGGATGCCTCAGCAATGACCAGCTACGCCAGCGCGTCGCGCGCGGCCAGTGAGATGACGCCGTTCAGCCAACCGCAGTCCGACACCACCGCGGCCGCGACGGCCCTGCAGGCCGACGCGGTCAACAATGCCCTGGCGGCTCCGGCGGCGACTCAGGCAACCAATATCTGGGATTGGCTTGGCTTTTCGCCCAATTCGAATACGCCCACCGAGGGCCTGGCCGGCATCATGAACCTTGTCAGCAACTCCAACCAGAACCTGCTCGGGGCTTTCCTCAACAACCCCTCTGTCTCGGGCCTGTCGAACGCCTTCACCACCAACGGGATCCTGAATCCGACGGCATTCATCGATTCGGCGGTGACGATCAACGGCCTGGGCGCGGTGGGCGCAACCACGTCGGGGCTGGAGGATCTGGCGGCCGGCCTTGGCGGCGCCGCTGCTGTGTCATCGACCACGAGTCTGCCCGGCGCGGCGGCATCGGCGGCCCTGGGCGAGGCCAACCTGGTGGGAGCCCTGTCGACTCCGCCGAGTTGGTCCGGCGCCGGGGCGACGGTCAGCGCGGTTGCCACCACGACCCGGATCGGGGCGGGGGCCTACCAGGGCTTTGGCGCCGCCACCCCAATGGTGATGGAAGAGGTCGGGGCCGTTGGTATGCCCGGAGTGCCACTGGCCGGCATTCCCGGTCCACCCGAAGACGAATTCTCCGACCCCATCTATGGGTTTCGCCCCCGCGTCATCGGGCGCCCACCGGCCGCGGGTTAGGGGATCGATGAAAGCCTTCCCGCTCCTGGCAAGCGTCGTCGCCGTGGTCGGCCTGGCCGCACCCGCCCACGCCGATGCCACCGACGATGCGTTTCTCGCCGCGCTCATTAACGCGGGCATCACCTATCCGAGCCCGGACCGCGCGATCAAGGCGGGCCAAAAGGTCTGCGACTTGGCCAATTCCGGGACCTCGCAGCTCGATATCGTCCGCGACATCAAAGATCTCAACCCGGCCTTCACCATGGCCAAAGCCGCTCGGTTCGCCCACGCCGCGGCTAGTGCTTACTGCCCGGAACTCCTCGGCAGCGGCGGCGGAACCTAATCAGCCGTCAGGTCCGGCTCCGCCTGCACCGATTCCACGCCGGGATGCCGGCCCGGCCGCTGCGGCAGCACGATGATCAGGACGATGATGACGACGGCGAGAACCGCGGAAGCCAGTGGGCGGCTCAGGTTCAGGCCGCCGTGGTCGACGGGCTTGTCGAGGAAATCGCCGACCGTTGCGCCGAGCGGCCGGGTCAGGATGAAAGCGACCCAGAACAGGGTGACGCGCGAGATGCTCGTCCAGAAATACAGGCCCGCGACCACGAGCAACGCTACGCCGAACACCAGCGCACCGCCCTCGTACCCGAGGCCCCCATCGTCGGCGAGCCAATCGCCGAGGGCGGTGCCCAGGGTCTGGGAAAAGGTGATGGTGGCCCAGTAGAAGGCCTCGACTTTCGGCGTCGAGACGGTGTTCACCGATACCGTTCCCTGCGACCAGTGCCACAGCCCCAGGGTGGCCAGCAAGAGAATTAGCAGTAGGAGCGAGCCGCCGGCGTAGCCGATCCCGAGCGAGCGGTCGGCGAAGTCAGCCAGCACGGTGCCGAATGTCGTCGAGGCCACGATCGTGAGCCAGTAAAGGACCGCGTGAAAGCGCTTGGCCAGAATCTGTGCGACCACCAGCGCGATCAGCGTGCCGCCGAACAGGGCCACGCCCGCCAGATATCCCCAGTCCAGCGTCATCGTGACGGTATCGCCACCCGTCTCGCCCAGCGTCGTCGCCAGCACCTTGATGACCCAAAAGCCAAGGGTCACCGCTGGTACCTTGCTCAACGCATGCTTCGTCATCTCGCTCATGGGTGATCACCTGTCGATGTGCGGACCGTCTGTCTTCATACTTGCCGAGTCGAGTTGAGAGGACGCTGAGAGAACGTACTAAGCGCTCTCTCAGCGTTCCCGTGCCACCGTGGCCTTGACGAACAGGCGCAAGATGATTGCCAGGGGTCTACCGGACTCGCGCCGCTGAAGAAGGAGTCGTGCGGGTGAAGGTGCTGGTCGTCGAGGACGAGCCACGGCTGGCGGCGACGCTGACGATGGGCTTGCGCGCCGAGGGTTGTGTGGTGACGACCGCCGACAACGGTAACGACGGGTTGTGGGAAGCCACCGAGCACCGTTTCGACGCCATCATTTTGGACATCATGCTGCCCGGGCTCAGCGGCTACGAGGTGGTGCGCCGCATGCGCGCCGCCCAGGTATGGACACCGGTGTTGATGCTGTCCGCTAAAGACGGTGACTACGAGCAGGCGGACGCGTTCGACCTGGGTGCCGATGACTATCTGACCAAACCGTTCTCGTTCATCGTGCTGGTCGCGCGGCTGCGGGCATTGGTCCGTCGCGGCGCCCCGCACCGCCCGGTGGTGTTGACCGCCGGCACGTTGTCGCTGGACCCGGCGCGTCGCATCGTGCGGCGCAACGAAGACACGATCGCGCTGACACCGCGCGAGTACGGGCTGCTGCACTACCTGATGCGCAACAAGGGCACCGTGGTGAGCAAGACCGACATCCTGCACAACGTCTGGGATCCGCACTTCTCCGGTGACGACAACCTCGTCGAGGTCTATGTCTTCTATGTGCGACGCAAGATCGATCTCCCGTTCGGTACCAACACAATTGCGACGGTGCGTGGGGTCGGCTACCGACTGGAGGCCGGCGACGACGCCGGCGTCGCGGTGACCAGCGGCAGCTGAACGACCACCGCGGTGCCGGCACCGGCGCGGTCGTCGATGTGCACGCTACCGCCGTGCGCGGCAACGATTTCGAACACGATAGCCAGTCCCAGTCCGGTGCCGCCGCCGCTGCGGGAGCGATCGTTGTCGAGGCGGACGAACCGCTCGAACACCCGTCGCCGGTCGGCCGGTGCGATCCCGGGACCGTCATCGGCCACGGTCAGCCAGGCTCGACCGTCATCGGGGCGCACCGTCACCTCCACCCGCGATGTCGCATGGCGCGCCGCGTTGTCGAAAAGGTTGCGCAGCACGCGCGCCAGGGCGCTCGCGTCGCCGACCAGCCGAGTCGGAGCGAGTTCGGCATGCACGTCCAGCGTTGTCTCGCGCCGCAGCCGGGTGACCTCGGCGAGGGCCAGGTCGTCGAGGTCGGTGTCGGTGCGGCGCAGCGCCAGCCCGCGTTCGTCGGCGCGGGCCAGCAGCAGCAGGTCCTCCACCAGCGCCTGCATCCGATGCGCTTCCGGCAGCAGCGTGTCCGCGGCGAGCCGATCGTCGAGCAGCTCGGGGTGGGCGACGCCGACCTCAAGTGCCGAGATCACCGTGGACAGCGGGCTGCGCAGTTCATGGGAGGCATCGGCGATGAACCGGCGCTGGACGGCTTGGCTGGATTGAAGCCGGGACAGCATCTCGTTCATTGTCGTTGCCAGCGTGAAGATCTCGTCGCGTTGCGGTGGTACCGGCACCCGCTCGGAGAGGTCGGAGGCGCTGATATCGGCAACCTGGGAGCGAATCGCTTCCACCGAACGCAGCGACCGTCGCACCAGAATGTAGGTGGCTACGCCCGCCGCCGCGATGACCAACGGCGCGGCCGCGGCCAGCCCGATCGCCACGGTGGAAACGGTGGCTTCCACGTCGTCAGTGCCGGCCCCGACGAGTACGACGTACCGTCCCGTCGGCGTCTCGAGTGACTGCGCGGCCACCCGGACGTCGTGCATCCGCACTGCGGCGCCGGTGATTCCGATCCGCGGGGTGCTTCCGATCGCGTTGAGCATCATCATCGGCGGCTCGGGGGTGGAACTCGACGAAGCCACCGAATGCCCTGCGCCGTCGAAGATTTGGACGGCGACGATGCGTTGGTCGGTGGCCAGCAGGGGTGGGTCGAGGTCGGGTGTGGTTTCGGATTGCAGGGTCTTGACGATGTCGCGCAGCCGACTCGCCGCGGCGTCGTCAGCGGCCGAGATCAGCGCGAAGTACAACACCAACAGCAGGATCGCGCCGGCCATGATGAGAGCCACCAGGATGACCGTCGCCGACACCAACGCCGAGCGCGCCGAGATGCTCCACGCGCGCGGGTGTAGCAGTGTCGGCGTTCGGCCTGAATGTGCCATCAGCACGGACCGTACTACTGCAGCGCGCTCAACAATGCGGTCACGCGCTGCTTCTCGGTGACCGGGTTGGGCATCGGGGCCCGCACCGCGGCCAGTGCGCCATCGATCTGCTTATCGAGGGTGTGCCATGCGTTTTGGTCGATCGGCTTGAGTTTGGACTCGTCGTCATCCCATGCGGTTTCCAGGTCCTTGATCCGGGCCTTGGCGCCGGCCTGATCGCCGGCCTGCAACTTCGACAGCGTGTCCTGCGTGATGGATCGGAATTTGGCGACCTCGACCGCCGGGAAGGCCGAGGCTGGCTGCCCGGGCTGCGCGGGGGCGGTGATCGTGGAAGTGGTGGCCGAGTCCGATTCCTCGTCGGTTTCAGCGCCGCCTTCGTGGCCATGGCTGCTCCAGAGCAACAGTGCGCCGGTGGCGACCGCCGCCGCGGTGTAGTAGCCCAGCATCATCCGCTCCCGCGTCGGGGTGGTGGTGACAGTCGTTGCGCGGGTTGGGCTTTCGTCGTCGATGATGTCGCTGCGGCTGACCGTCAGATAGCCGACCGTGGCCAGGATCGCGGCCAGGAAGATCGCGCTGGTGACCGCGGTCCCCCACCCCAGACCGTGATTGGCCGGCGAGGAGGCCAGCCAGTCGCCGAGGTTGGCGCCCAGCGGGCGGGTCAGGATGTAGGCCAGCCAGAAGGACAGCACCGGGTTGGCGCCCATCCGCCAGCCGAGCGCTATCGAGGCGATCAGCGCGGCCGGCAGCAGCACCGAGGTGCCCGGCCCCCAGCCGGTGAGCTGCAGCGTCCAGTCGCCGACGGCAGTACCCAGGGCGAAGGTCACCAGCACCGCCAGCCAATAGAACAGCTCACGCGGCGTCGTGACGATGCTGTGGATCGACAGCGTGCGCTCCCGCGCATACCAAACACCGAAAACGACCGCCAATATCGCCGCGAACACCGCCGTGCTGACCGCCAGCGGCACGTGCAGCTTGTCGGTCAGCAGGTCGGTGTAGAGCGTGCCCGTGATGCTCAGCACCACAACCGCCAGCCAGTAAGCGATCGGCAGATAGCGGTCGAGGATCAACTGGAAACTCAAGACGATGCCCAGGGCGACGGTGAAGATCAGCGCCGTCACGTTCAGGCCTAGGCCGACCGTGGTGCTGATCCAGTCGGCGAAACTCTCGCCGACGGTGGTGCACAGGATCTTGATGATCCAGAACCACACGGTGACCTCAGGGACCTTGCTGAGCATCCGGCGGGGTGTGCGGAGGGTGAGGGAACGCAGCATCTGGCTCATGGCGCCCGAAGGTACAGAGGGGTCGCTGAGTTAACGCTTAGGAATTGCCAGCCGCAAAACTGGTCGGGGTGGCGGGATTTGAACCCACGGCCTCTTCGTCCCGAACGAAGCGCGCTACCAAGCTGCGCCACACCCCGCTTGAAGCCACGACAGCCTATCGCACCGGCCCGCCGACTGCCCAAACCGCTGGCAGCGGGCCCCCCCGAAAGCTAAGTCCAGCTGCAGTTGCGTTCGAATTCGACCAGCGCCATGGCCGGGCCGGTGAGATCGAGCCCCTGCGCGGCGACCCATTCGTCGCTGAAATACGTATCGGCGTAGCGTTCGCCGCTGTCGGCGATCAGCGTCACCACCGAGCCGCTGCGGCCCGCGGCGACCATCTCGGCCAGCAGCCCGAACGCACCCCACAGGTTGGTCCCCGTCGACGGCCCCACCCGGCGCCCCAGCACGGCGCTGACGTGACGGGCGGCGGCGATCGACCCGGCGTCGGGCACGGCGATCATGCGGTCCACCACGTCGGGCAGAAAGGACGGCTCGACCCGCGGCCGCCCGATCCCCTCGATCCGCGACGACGTCTCCATCACGAGGTCGTAGCGCTGTTCGGCATAGGCGGGAAAGAACGCGGAATTCTCCGGGTCGACGACGCACAGCCCGGTGGCATGCCGGCGGTAGCGCAGGTAGCGCCCGATCGTCGCGCTGGTTCCGCCGGTGCCCGCGCCGACGACGATCCACTCCGGGATCGGGTACTTCTCGTCGCGCATCTGCGCGAAGATCGACTCGGCGATGTTGTTGTTGCCGCGCCAGTCGGTGGCCCGCTCGGCGTGGGTGAACTGGTCCATGTAGTGGCCGCCGGTCTCCCGCGCGACGCGTTGCGCCTCGGCGTACACCTCGCTGGAGTTCTGCACGAAATGGCAACGGCCGCCTTGTGATTCGATCAACGCCACCTTGGAGGGGCTGGTTTTCTCCGTCATCACGGCTACGAACGGCAGGCCCAGCAGCGACGCGAAGTACGCCTCGGAGATCGCCGTGGATCCCGACGAGGCCTCGACGACCGTGGTGCCCTCGCCGATCCAGCCGTTGCACAGCGCGTACAGAAACAACGAGCGCGCCAGCCGGTGCTTGAGGCTGCCGGTGATATGCGTCGATTCGTCCTTGAGGTACAGCGCGATGTCGACGTCGGTGCCCCAGGCCGACGGCAGCGGGTAGCGCAACAGGTGGGTGTCGGCGCTGCGGCGGGCATCGGCCTCGATCAGCCGGATCGCGTTGTCTGTCCAGCCGCGGGACACACTGTGGACCGCGATCTGGGTCCGGTCGTTCAACGCAGCGATGCCGCGGGCTGCGAGCGGCCCAAGTTGCTGCTGGAATCGCGCCCACCCATCGGGGCGGCGATCAACGTCAGCAGGGTCGCTTCGGGACGGCAGCAGAACCGCACCGGCGCGAACGGAGAGGTCCCCAGTCCCGCGGACACATGCAGCTGCATGTTGGCGCCCCAGCGCGACGGCCCCTTGGCCCGGGTGCGGTCCAGGCCGCAGTTGGTCACCAGGGCGCCGTAGAACGGCAGGCACAGCTGCCCGCCGTGGGTGTGTCCGGCCATCACCAGCTGGTAGCCGTCGGCCGCGAAGCGATCCAGCACCCGCGGCTCGGGGGAGTGCACCAGGCCCAGCCGCAGATTCGCCGCCGGGCTGGCCGGGCCCGCGATCGTCTCGTAGCGGTCGCGATCGATGTGCGGGTCGTCTACGCCGGCCGCGGCCAGATGCAGGCCGGCCACTTCGAACTCGCGGCGCGTGTGGGTGAGGTCAAGCCAGCCGCGCTCGGTGAACGCCGCCCGCAGGTCCTGCCAGGGCAGCGGTTCGCCCTTGATCCGGTGGGACGGGTTGGTCAGGTAGTTCAGCGGGTTCTTCAGCCGTGGCCCGAAGTAGTCGTTGCTGCCGAAGACGAAGACACCCGGGCGCGACAGCAGGTCGCCCAGCGCTTGGATCACCGCGGGGACCGCTTTGGGGTGGGCCAGGTTATCGCCGGTGTTGACCACCAGGTCGGGCTCCCAGCCGGACAGCTCGCGCAGCCACGCCTGCTTGCGGCGCTGGTTGGGCAGCATGTGCAGGTCGCTGATATGCAGTACGCGCAGCGGCGTGGAACCCGGCGACAAGACGGGCATGGTTATCTCGCGCAGGACGAAGGCGTTGCGTTCGACGACCGCGGCGTAACCGATGCCGGCGACCGTCGAACCGAGCGCGACGGCGCCGGTACGGATCAGAGCGGGCAAAACATCAGCCATGCACGCAGCCTACTGCCGGTTGCGGCCTCAGGAGCGTCTTGCGCGGCTACGGAGGCGGCTGTCCGGGCGGTGGTGGCGGCGGTGCCAGCAGCGGAATGGTGATCGGTGGCAGACCGGGGATCTCCACGACCTGCGAGCCGATCGGCAGCGGCGCCCCGTCCGGCGGCGGAGGCGGCGCCGGCGGGATGCCGTTACTGACCTGAATGGTGACGACCGAGCCGGGGATCGTGTTGCCCGACGGCGACGTCCCGACCACTTCGCCCAACTTCGCGGTGCTGTTGACCGAATTGGTCTGGTCGGCGACCTGGAAGCCGGCCTCTTTGAGGCGCGAGCGCGCGGCGTCGACGTCCATGCCGGCCACGCTCGGCACCCGCGACCCGGGCGAGCCCTCGACGTAGCGCGGATCTGTCGGCGGCAACTTGATGTCGCCGAAGCTCAGCGCGATCGGCTTCATCGCGGTGAACCAGGTTCGCGCGGGCTCGTTACCGCCGTAAAGGTCGCCCTCGCCGCAGTGGCGCAACGGCGCCGAGCACAGATCCGTCGGCGAGGTGGAGTCGTCGTAGATGTAGTTGGCCGCGGCGTAGCGGCTGGTGAACCCGACGAACCCGGAGGAGCGGTGCGCCTCGGTGGTGCCGGTCTTACCCGACACCGGCAGGTCCCAGCCCGCGGCGCCGGCCGAACCGGCCGCGGTACCGCCGCCGGTCGCGTCCTTGCTCATCGCGTTGGCCAGGGTGTTGGCCAGCCCTTCGGGCACCACCTGGTCGCACGTCTGGGTGGTCACGGCTACTTCATTGCCGTTGCGGTCGATCAGCTTGTCGATCGGGTTGGGCGGGCACCACACCCCGCCCGACGCCAGCGTGGCGGCGACGTTGGACAGCTCCAGGGCGTTCACCTCGATCGGGCCGAGGGTGAACGACCCGATGTTCTGCCGCTTGACGAAATCGGCCAGGCTTTCGTTGCTGTCGGGGTTGTAGTCACGGGCCGTGCCGGGGTCGGCGTAGGACCGCAGCCCCAGCTTGACCGCCATGTCGACCGTGCGCGTCACCCCCACCTGCGAGATCAGCTTGGCGAACGCGGTGTTGGGCGAGGTGGCCAGCGCCTCGGTGACGTTCATCGAGCCCCGGTAGTTACCGGCGTTGACCACACACCAGGTGTCCTTGGGACAGCCCTTGGCGCCACCGCTGCCCAGGCCCTTCTGCTGGAACCGCGGCGGCACGTCGAGGGTGGCGTTGATGCCCATGCCCATGTCCAGCGCGGCGGCGGTGGTGAAGATCTTGAACACCGATCCCGCGCCGTCGCCGACGAGCGAGAACGGCTGCGGGCGCATCGTCTGCCCGGCGTCGACGTCGAGGCCGTAGGTGCGGTTGCTGGCCATGGCCATCACCTTGTGCGAATCCTTACCGGGCCTGATCACGCTCATCACGCTTGAGATGCCGGGCAGGGTCGGGCTGGCGAACTTGTCGATGGCGCTCTTGACCGGGATCTGCACGTCGGGATCGAGCGTCGTGCGGATCAGATAGCCGCCCCTGGCCACCTGTTCCTTGCTGATGCCGGCGCGCGACAGGTACTCCTGGACGTAGTCACAGAAGAAGGCACGGTCGCCGGCGGCGATGCAACCGCGCGGCAGCTCGTTGGGCTGCGGCAAGATGCCCAGCGGCGTCGCCTTGGCGGCGCGCAGCGCGTCGGTCTCCTGCGGAAGGTTCTCGATCATCGTGTCGAGCACCAGGTTCCGCCGGGCCAGTGCACCGTCGGGGTTGGTGTAGGGATTCAGCGTGCTGGTCGACTGCACCATGCCGGCCAGCAGCGCCGCCTGCTGCCAGTTCAGATCCGACGCGTTGATCCCGAAGTAGGTCTGCGCCGCGTCCTGCACCCCGAACGAGCCGTTACCGAAGGAGACCAGGTTCAGGTAGCGGGTCAGGATCTCCGGCTTGGTGAACGTCTTGTCGAGCGTGAGCGCCATCCGGATCTCGCGCAGCTTGCGGGCCGGGGTGGTTTCGACGGCAGCGCGCTTTTCGGCGTCCGTCTTCGCGGTCACCAATAGTTGGTAGTTCTTGATGTACTGCTGCTCGATCGTCGAACCCCCTCGGGTGTCGACGTCGCCGGACGCATAGCCCGCCAGCCCGGTCAGCGTGCCCTTCCAGTCCACCCCGTTGTGTTCGGCGAATCGCTTGTCCTCGATCGAGACGATCGCCAGCTTCATCGTGTTGGCGATCTTGTCGGTGGGCACCTCGAACCGGCGTTGCTCGTACAGCCAG
This sequence comes from Mycobacterium sp. NGS40, assembly GCF_059812735.1. Taxonomy (NCBI): domain Bacteria; kingdom Bacillati; phylum Actinomycetota; class Actinomycetes; order Mycobacteriales; family Mycobacteriaceae; genus Mycobacterium; species Mycobacterium sp. NGS40. Next base: position 27,593 of record NZ_JCALDG010000029.1, on the reverse strand, counting down.
GCGATGGTGTTGCCCTTCGCGTCCACCATCGTCGAAACGGCGGGCACCTGTCCCTCGAGCAGCTGGGCTGAGCCGTTGGCGACCACTTCGGAGGCCCGGTTGGACATCAGTCCCAGCCCGCCGGCCATCGGGAACAACAGCGCCGTGGTTACCACACCTGCCAGCAGACAGCAGCCAGCCAGCTTAAGAATCGTGAGAGCTGCCGGGGGGCGGTCTGACATGCGTACTACAGTAACCGCCGTTTGTCGCGTGACGCGCCGCCGATCCGCACAGCGGATCCAGAAGGTGTGACCTGCAGCTTTGCTGTCAATCGGGATGCGATGTTCTCGATCGCGTTACATATCAGCTACCCAAAACGGGTACCCAATCTCATGATCCCGCCTACGCTCAACGACAAGACGGCACGCCCGTCCCAAAAAAAGCGTTATCAGACTGTTGCGCAATTGACTGCTGACCACCTAACTTATACAGACGGTGAGATTCAGGTAACACCGATCAGCACAGTGTGGTGTAGATCGCAACAATGATCTGCTACCCGAGGAGGGCGGTCGTAATGCGACCGGGAGGAAGGGAACAGCTCGTGTCAGGAACACGACCGGCAGCACGCCGAACCAACATTGCAGCGGCGCAGGGGGTGCTTCGCAGTGTTGATGCTGAAGAACGAATTGCCTGGGTTTCTCAAGCACTATGCCGGACCACTGACCCCGACGAACTGTTTGTTCGGGGGGCCGCCCAGCGTAAAGCCGCGGTGATTTGCCGGCACTGCCCGGTGATGCAGGAATGCGGCGCCGACGCACTGGACAACAAGGTCGAGTTCGGCGTCTGGGGTGGCATGACCGAACGGCAGCGGCGGGCGCTGCTCAAGCAGCACCCCGAGGTCGTTTCGTGGTCCGATTTTTTCGACAAGCGCCGGAACCGCGGCGTCAGCTGACGCGTGGAGCGCGGGTGCGCCGCAGCGTCGCGGCGCACTAGTAGTTCGAAACTTATTATTACAAAACCGTTACAGCGTCCCTCGGGTTTAGCGCATGTGCAATAGCGACCCTAGCGCGAACTAGCTTGTGCCAGATGGCAATTCGCCGTTTCAACTGGGTCTGACTCCAATCGTCGTCACCCGCTCCAATGTTTGGCGGCCGCTCAGCGGCTTATTGAACCGGCCGTATCGCAGCCCTGTGCAGGACAGATCCGCCCTAAACGAGCGTTCCTTTGTGTCAGCGATCCGCCGCGCGGGCCGCATCGTCACCGGCAGGGTTCGGATTCGCCGGTTCTTCAGCGCCCCGCCGCGCGGGCCGCATCGTCACCGACGGCGGTGATCTGATCGGCGAGCGCACGCAGGGCCTCCAGGTCCGACACGTCGAACGGCAGCGACGGAACGCCCACGACCGGCACGTTGGGGTTGGCCCCGGTGAATCGGGACAGCAGCCGGATCTCCCGTTTGGCGGTCTGGCCCCGGTCGGCGTGAATCCGCAATACCGCCGTGCCCAGCGATGCCGCGTCGGGGTTCGCATCCGACTTCAGCGACTCGATCCCGTCTATGGCCCGCTCCACCGGCAGTGCGCACAACAGGGGATGGGTGCGGTTCAAGATCAGGCCCGCCAGCGGCATGCTCTCTTGCGATAGCCGGTCGACGAAGAACGACGCCTCACGCAGCGCGTCGGGTTCGGCCGCCGACACCACCACGAACTGGGTGCCGCGCCGCTTCAGCAGCGCGTAGGTGCGGTCCGCCTTCTCGCGAAAGCCGCCGAAGGTGGCATCCAGAGACTGCACGAAGGCGGCCGCGTCGCCCAGCATCTGCGAACCGAGCACGGTCGAGAGTGCCTTCATCGCCAAACCCATTGCGCCGGTGACCAATTTGCCGATGCCGCGACCCGGCGCGAGCAGCAGCCGCCACAGTCGGCTGTCCATGAAGCTGCCCAGGCGTTTCGGCGCGTCCAGGAAGTCGAGTGCATTGCGAGACGGGGGAGTGTCCACCACCACCAGGTCCCAGCGGTCCTCGCCCAGTAGCTGGCCGAGCTTCTCCATCGCCATGTACTCCTGCGTGCCGGCCAGAGAGGTGGCGACCGTCTGGTAGAACTGGTTGTCCAAAATCGTTTGCGCCCGAGCGTCTCCGGAGTACTGGATCACCATTTCGTCGAACGTGCGGCGCATGTCGAGCATCATCGCGTGCAGCTCGCCGGTCACCTCGGGTGCCAGCGGCACCCGCTGTGGTGTATTGCCGAGGTCGTTGACGCCCAACGCCTGCGCCAGCCGTTTGGCCGGGTCGATCGTCAAAACGCATACAGTGCGGCCATATTCGGCAGCACGTAAAGCCATCGCCGCCGCGGTGGTCGTCTTGCCCACACCGCCTGCACCGCAGCAGACGACGACGCGGTTCGCGCGGTCGGCCAGAATTTCAGCCATGTCAAGGGTTTTCGGTGTAGTAGTCATCGAACTCCCTGCTGTGCAAGTGATTCCGACAGTTCGTACAAGCTGCCGAGGTCGACACCGTCGGAGATCGCGGGCAACTCCAACCGCGGCACTTTCAAAGCATCGAGCTGCTGTGCGGTCTCGGCCCGTGCCGTGATCCGGCTCGCGTGCTGAATGGTTTCTGTCAGTAAGCCGGCAAAGTCGTTGTCGCCCAGCTCGATTCCTGCCGTCTTCAACCCGGCGCGCACCGCGTCGGCGTCGATGTCGCCCTCGGCGGCCTTGGCCAGGTCGCGCGGCTCCAGGTATGCCGGAATATTGCGGTTCACGATCACGCTGCCGATCGGCAGTTGCATCTCGGCAAGCTCCTCGATGGCTTCCATCGTCTCCTGCACCGGCAGCGCTTCGAGCAGCGTGACCAGGTGGATGGCGGTCGCATCGGAGTGCAGCAGCTTGACCACGCCCTCGCTTTGCGAGTGCACCGGGCCGCCCTTGGCCAGATCGGACACCGCTTTGGTGACGTCGAGAAAGCGCGCGATGCGCCCGGTCGGTGGTGCGTCGACGACGATCGCGTCGTATACCGGCAGTTTGTTCTTGTCCCTGCGGACGACCGTCTCCTTGATCTTGCCGGTGAGCAGCACGTCGCGCAGGCCGGGCGCGATCGTCGTCGCGAACTCGATCGCACCGATCCGGCGCATCGCCCGTCCGGCGATCCCGAGGTTGTAGAACATGTCGAGGTATTCCAGGAACGCGGCCTCGATGTCGATCGCCAGGGCGTTGACCTGACCGCCGCGCTCGGCGGTGGCGATCTTCACCTCCTGGTAGGGCAGCGGCGGGACGTCGAAGAGTTGCGCAATCCCTTGGCGACCCTCCACTTCGACGAGCAGGACTTTGCGTCCGCCGGCCGCCAGGGTGAGCGCCAGCGCGGCCGCGATCGTCGATTTGCCCGTCCCGCCTTTGCCGGTGACGAAGTGCAAGCGGGCCTTCGACAGTCGCGCCGGCCAGCCGACGGCAGCGTTGCCGCTAGAAGTGGTTGCCACCATCGCATGCTAGCCCGAGCTCTGCGCGGCCCCGGCAAATCGGGTAGCCACACCGGATCGCGGTCCACCGGGCTGACCCGTGGGGTTCACGCCCGACCGATAAGCTCGCGTCATGAGCCAACCGACCCCGTGGGAATACGCCACGGTTCCGCTGCTGACGCACGCCACCAAACAGATCCTCGACCAATGGGGTGCCGACGGCTGGGAGCTGGTCGCGGTGCTGCCCGGGCCGACCGGTGAGCAACACGTCGCCTATCTGAAGCGCCCCAAGTAAAGAGGACAGCGGCAGATGACTGCTTCGGCCCGGCTTGAGCAGCTCGGCGTCGTGCTTCCGGACCTGGTTGCGCCGCTGGCCTCCTACGTTCCCGCGGTGCGCACCGGCAACCTCGTCTACACCTCGGGTCAGCTGCCGATCGTGGCGGGAACGTTGGTGGGCACCGGCAAGGTGGGCGCCGACGTCAACCCCGATGACGCCAAGGCGATGGCGCGGCTGTGTGCGCTCAACGCTTTGGCGGCGGTGAATTCCATGGTGGGTATCGACGCGGTGACCCGGGTGGTCAAGGTCGTCGGATTCGTCGCCTCGGCGCCCGGCTTCAACGGTCAGCCCGGCGTCGTCAACGGGGCCTCGGAACTGCTCGGTGAGGTGTTCGGCGACCAAGGTGCGCATGCACGTTCGGCGGTGGGCGTATCCGAGCTACCGCTGGATGCGCCGGTCGAAGTCGAGCTGATCGTGGAGGTCGGCTAACGGCCGTGACCGAGACAGTTGAGCCGCTGACTCATCCCGCATACGGCAGTTTGCGGGCGGTCACCGACACTGCCTCGGTCCTGCTGGCCGAGAACCCGGGCCTGCTGACGCTGGAGGGCACCAACACCTGGGTGTTGCGCGGACCCCGCAGCGACGAGCTGGTCATCGTGGACCCGGGACCCGACGACAACGAGCACATCGCCCGGATCGCATCGCTCGGGCGCATCGCCCTGGTCCTGATCAGCCACCGGCACAGCGATCACACCGACGCCATCGACAAGTTGGTCGAGCTCACCGGCGCGACCGTGCGCTCGGCGGGCAGCGGATTCCTGCGTGGCCTCGGCGGCGAGCTGGTCGACGGCGAGATCATCGACGCCGCCAACCTGAAGATCAAGGTGATGGCCACGCCGGGGCATACCGCGGACTCGTTGTCGTTTCTGCTCGACGACGCGGTGCTGACCGCCGACAGCGTGCTCGGCCGCGGCACCACCGTCATCGACAGCGAAGACGGCAGCCTCGCCGACTACCTGGAGTCGCTGCGGCGGCTGCGCGGTCTGGGCCGTCGCACGGTGTTGCCCGGCCACGGCCCCGACCTGGCCGACTTGGAATCCGTCACCACCGGATACCTGACGCACCGTCATGAGCGCCTCGAACAGGTGCGCGCGGCGCTGCGGGACCTCGGCGGCGAAGCGACCGCCCGCGAAATCGTCGAGTACGTCTATGTCGACGTCGACGAGAAGCTGTGGGACGCCGCCGAGTGGTCCGTGCAAGCGCAACTGGACTATCTGCGCCGAGAGTGAAGTCGACGAACGGTCGCTCAGTCCGCCGAGTCTGCGGTGCTGGCGCCGAGACTGCGCTCAGAGTGTGCCCATCGGTCAAATCGTCGCGTTGGACGCAGCCTCGATGAATTGACGACTAACGCGCGCGGCGGGCCAGTCTCTCGGAGTCCGAGATCAGCACGCTCTTACCCTCGAGCCGGATCCACCCACGGTGGGCGAAATCGGCGAGGGCCTTGTTGACGGTTTCCCGGGAAGCCCCCACCAGCTGGGCGATCTCCTCTTGGGTCAGGTCGTGGGTAACCCGCATCGCGCCACCCTCCTGAGTGCCGAAACGCTGGGCGAGCTGCAGCAGCTGCTTGGCCACCCGGCCGGGCACGTCGGTGAAGATGAGGTCGGCGAGGTTGTTGTTGGTGCGACGCAACCGCCGGGCGAGCACCCGCAGCAATTGCTCGGCGATTTCGGGCCGGTCGGCGATCCACGCGCGCAGCGCATCGCGGTCCATCGAAACCGCGCGCACCTCGGTGATCGTCGTGGCGCTCGACGTCCGGGGACCCGGGTCGAAGATCGACAGTTCGCCGAACATGTCCGACGGGCCCATGATCGTCAGCAGATTCTCCCGGCCATCGGGTGACCGGCGACCGATCTTGACCTTTCCCGAGACGATGATGTACAGCCGATCGCCTGGTTCCCCTTCCGCGAAAACGGTGTGTCCACGCGGGAAGTCGACGGGTTGTAATTGCTTGGTCAGTGCGGTGACTGCGCCGGGTTCAACCCCTTGGAAGATTCCTGCCCTTGCCAGGATCTCGTCCACTTTGACCTTCAGCTTTCCAACGAAGTGATATGGGTACCTACCTAGCTCGGGTTACGAGTCTAGAGGTAGGCCAACGTGCCAACGCTACACACGATTGACGTGTCTAGTCGCCTCATATTGCGGATTTCCGCCTGAATGCGCGTGTATTCGCATCGGCAAAGCGCGCGCGGGGGGATCGGTGAACGCGGTGGCGAGCAGCGATTCGGCGCGATGGCGACCGCTGGGCGGCGGGGACAGCGCGAGTTGCTGGGCCTGGCGTCGATGCAGATATTCCAGCGCTTCGGGCATGCCTTCTCGGGCCAGCGTGTGCATATCCATGGCCTGCGCCTGTTCGAGAAACTCGTCGACGTCGGTCGACGTGATCGACTCCCGGCCGAGCTCCTTTTCGAGCCGCCCCAGGCCGAGCGCAGCGAGCATCAGCAGCCCCGGCACGCACGCCACCAGCAACCATGACACAAGGAGAGTAAACATGGCCAAGGTCTCAGGGAGATTACGAAATCAGTACTCTGTCGTAGGTGACAGTGGCACGGCCGTCCGGGCGTTCGAAAACCACCGCGGCTTCCCCTGATTCCAAGCCCGATTCCGCCCTTGCCCGGCGTTGGGCCTCGGAAACCCGAGTCGGTTTGGTGCGTCGCGCGCGCAGGATGAATCGCGCACTGGCACAAGCATTTCCGGACGCACATTGCGAGCTGGATTTCAGATCGCCGCTGGAACTGGTGGTGGCCACCATTCTTTCGGCGCAGAGCACCGACAAACGGGTGAACCTCACGACGCCGGCTTTGTTCGCCAGATATAAGTCGGCACTGGATTATGCGAAAGCCGATCGCGATGAGCTGGAAAACCTCATCCGTCCCACTGGCTTCTTCCGCAACAAGGCGAGCTCGCTGATCGGGCTGGGTCAGGCCCTGGTCGAGAAGTTCGACGGCGAGGTGCCCTCGACGATGGAGGAGTTGGTGACTCTGCCCGGGGTCGGGCGCAAGACGGCCAATGTCGTCTTGGGGAACGCCTTCGACATCCCCGGGATCACCGTCGACACCCACTTTCAGCGGCTGGTGGCCAGATGGCGTTGGACCGAGGAAAAGGACCCGGTCAAAATCGAGCACGCGGTCGGCGAACTGGTCGAACGCAAGGAATGGACCCTGCTGAGCCACCGCGTGATCTTCCACGGCCGCCGGGTGTGCCACGCACGCAAGCCGGCCTGCGGGGTCTGCGTGCTCGCCAAAGACTGCCCGTCGTTCGGGCTCGGCCCCACCGAACCGGCGCTGGCCGCGCCCCTGGTGCAAGGCCCCGAAGCCGAACACCTGCTGTCGCTGGTCGGGCTGTAACACGGCCGGGACGTTGACCCCGAGAACTCGCTGGACCATCGCGATCTTGGCGGTGGTGGCGGCGCTGGTGGCGGCATTCGTCGCGCAACTGCGCGACGACTCCCGGCCAGCCGCGACGACGTCGCCCGCCAGCTCGGGGCCGAATCGAGAGCATCGCGACGCCGACACACCGGCCGCGCTGGCCGGCCCCCGCGCGCGAGCAAACCTGCCACCGTGCCCCGCGCCGGGCAACGGCGCCGGACCCGCGATCCTGCGCGGCGTGGTGGTCGAATGCGCGGCCGACGGATCCACCGTGGACGTCGCGCGTGCGCTGGCCGGCCGCCGGGTGGTCCTCAATATATGGGCGTACTGGTGCGCGCCGTGCGCGGCCGAATTGCCCGCGATGGCCGAATATCAGCGCCGGGTCGCCGCCGACGTCACGGTGGTAACCGTGCATCAGGACGAGAACGAGTCCGCCGCATTGTTGCGGCTGGCCGAGCTGGGCGTTCGGCTCCCGACCTTGCAGGATGGGCGGCGGCTGATTGCCGCAGCACTCAAGGTCGCAAATGTGGTGCCCGCGACCGTAGTGCTGAGACCGGACGGTAGCGTTGCGCAGACGCTGCTGCGCGATTTTGCGAGTGCCGACGAGATCGAGGCCGCGGTCGGAAAAAACGGATGACCGAGTTCGGCGGTCCGACAATGGCTGGGCAGGTGGACCCGACAAGGAGGCGCCGGTGAGTGGTGGGGGTGCCGCCCGCGCGCAGGGGACGGTTCCCCTGACGCCCGACGTCTGCCCGTCCTGGTTGCGCCCGCTGGTCGACAACGTGGGCCAGATCCCGGAGGCCTACCGGCGCCGGTTGCCCCCCGATGTGCTGGCGATGGTGACCGCGGCCCGGGCGGCGTCCGCCAACGACGACCGCGAGGCCGCTGTGCTGGTTCTGTTTTCGGGTCCCGAGTCCGGTCCAGGCAACGGCGCCGTACCCGACGACGCCGACCTGTTGCTCACCGTGCGGGCGTCGTCACTGCGACACCATGCGGGCCAGGCGGCGTTCCCCGGTGGCGCGGCCGACCCCGGCGATCGCGGGCCGGTTGCCACCGCGCTGCGAGAAGCCCACGAGGAGACCGGGATCGACGTCACCCGGCTGTACCCGCTGATCACGATGGAGAAGACGTTCATCGCCCCGTCGCAGTTCCACGTCGTCCCGGTGCTGGCCTACTCGCCCGACCCCGGACCGGTCGCGGTGGTCAACGAGGGCGAGACGGCGATCGTGTCGCGGGTTCCGGTGCGCGCGTTCGTCAATCCGGACAACCGGCTGATGGTTTACCGCGGGGACCTCGGCAATCGTTGGGCAGGTCCGGCGTTTCTGCTGAACCAAATGCTGGTTTGGGGATTCACTGGCCAGGTGATCTCTGCCGTTCTCGACGTCGCCGGCTGGGCAAAGCCGTGGGACACCAACGACGTCCGTGAACTCGACGACGCGATGGTGCTGGTCGGCCGGCAGGGTGGCGGGCGATGAACTCGATGACCCCGTCGCAGTGGCTGGATGTCGCAGTTCTCGCTGTCGCTTTCATCGCCGCCATCTCGGGCTGGCGTTCGGGCGCGGTGGGTTCGCTCTTCTCGTTCATCGGTGTGCTGCTGGGCGCGATCGCCGGGGTGCTGCTGGCGCCCCACATCGTCAGCCACATCGCCGCCCCGCGCGCCAAGCTGTTCGGCGCGCTGTTCCTGATTCTCGCGCTGGTCGTCGTCGGTGAGGTCGCCGGCGTGGTGCTGGGACGAGCCGTGCGCGGCGCAATCCGCAGCCGCACATTCAGAACCGTGGACTCGGTCATCGGGGTGGGGGTGCAGCTCGTCGTCGTGCTCACCGCCGCGTGGCTGCTGGCGACGCCGCTGACCCAGTCGAAAGACCAGCCCGAGCTGGCGGCCGCGGTCCGCGGATCGCGGGTGCTCGCAGAGGTCAACACCATCGCGCCCCCGTGGTTGAAGACTGTGCCCAAACGCCTTTCGGCGCTGTTGAACACCTCGGGGCTGCCCGCGGTGCTCGAGCCGTTCAGCCGCACTCCGGTGGTCCCGGTCGAATCACCGGATCCGTCGCTGGCCACCAATCCGGTGGTCACCGCCGCCGCGCCCAGCGTGGTGAAGGTACGCAGCCTCGCGCCCAGCTGCCAGAAAGTGTTGGAGGGCACGGGATTTGTGATCGCTCCCGATCGGGTCATGACCAATGCGCACGTGGTCGCCGGGTCCAGCAGCGTCCAGATCTACGCCAGCGGTAACCCGTTGGACGCCACCGTCGTTTCCTACGACCCTTCGGTCGACATTGCCATTCTTGCCATTCCGAACCTGCCGCCTCCGCCACTGGCTTTCAGCGACACCGAGGCGAAGACCGGCACCAACGTGGTGGTGCTCGGTTACCCCGGCGGCGGCAACTTCACCGCGACCCCGGCCAGGATTCGCGAGGCCATCAAACTCAGCGGCCCCGACATCTACCGCGATCCGCAGCCGGTCACGCGCGACGTCTACACCATCAGAGCCAATGTGGAGCAAGGTAATTCGGGTGGGCCGCTGATCGACCTCAGCGGTCACGTGCTGGGCGTGGTGTTCGGCGCTGCTGTCGACGATCCCGACACCGGGTTCGTGTTGACCGCCGGTGAGGTGGCCGGCCAGATGGCCAAGATCGGTGACACCCAACAGGTGGGCACCGGGACCTGCGTCAGCTGATCAGTGCACCTGCTCGAAAAACCTCATCAGGTGTCTGTTGATTTCCTCGGGCATCTCTTCGTGGCTGTAATGCCCTGCGCCGGCGACGGATACGTAGCGGCCCTGCGTCGCATAGCGCTGACTGTGGTCGACCGGATCGGCCAGCACGTAGGGGTCGGCGTCGCCGCGCAGATGTAGCAGCGGCACCCCGAGCTGGCGCGACATCGACTTCATGAATCGCCGGCCTTCACCGCGCAGCTGGCTGCGCACCGCCCAGCGCTGGTATTCCAGGGCGCAGTGCGCCGCACCGGGAATCTGGATCGCCGTGCGCAGATAACCGATCGCTTGCGAGAAGTCCTCGGAGGCAACCCATTTGGCGGAGCTACGGTGCTTGACCAGACGCTCGATCTCGGCGCCGTTGTCGCGGGTCAGCAGCCGCTCGGGCCATAGCGGCAGCTGATAGCGCAGCAGGGTCGGCAGCAGTGCGGAACTCTGGTCGCGGCGCGTCAACGCCGATCGGCGCAGCGCCGCCGGATGTGGCGAGCTGACCAGCGCGATGGCGCGCACCAGCCGCGAATGCAGCATTGCGGTGGTCCAGCAGCACAGCCCGCCGTCGGCGTGGCCGACGAGGGTCGCCGACGAATGCCCAAGCGCGCGAATAAGTCCGGCCGTGTCGCCGGCGAGCGTCCAGCCGTCGTAACCACGCGGCGGCTTGTCGCTGCCGCCGTAACCGCGCAGGTCGACCGCGACCACCCGGGCATCGGTCAGCCCACGCAGCTGATGACGCCAGGACCACCAGAACGAGCCGAATCCATGCAGCAGCATCACCAGCGGTCGTGCGGCTGCCGCCGCCGGTGCGCCCGGACCGGTCGGTAACGCCTCGACGACGTGGAATCGAATGCCGTTGGCGTGCACGTCCAAATGGCGCCAAGGCCCGTCGATGCGGACCATCGACGGATCAGGTACTGCCATTTACCAACCTGAGGGGTCGCCGGGGTTGCCGTTCTCGGGCTTGGCGTGCTTGCCGGGTGCGTCGGTCAGCTGCTTGGTCGCGGCGGCGTGCTTGTCGTGGCCCGGGGTGAGCGCGGTGCGCGTCTCCTTGACCGATTCGATGGTCTCCTGTGGTCCGCGGATCCGGCGCACCTTCAGATAGCCCAGCAGCGCCAGCACGGCTCCGACCACGACCATGAGCGCGAACACGATCAGGAAGGCCACCCAGCGCCACAACCAGTTGTCGAGCAGCTCGGCGAGAAAGAAGAAGAAAAAGAAGGTGGAGTAGAACAGCACCACCAGCGCGGCGATGAAGAAGACGCTGCCGGTGAGGCCCTTCTTGATGTCGCGGGTGATCTCCGCGCGGGCCAGCTCGACCTCGGCGCGCACCAGCGTGGACGCCTGCGTCGTCGCGTCTTTGATCAGGTCACCGATCGACGGTTCGCCGGGCCTGGCGTGCGGGTCGGCCAACGGAATCGTGGTCAGCGTGCTCGGCACACCATTACTGCGATCGACCTTGCTCACTAACGGTCCTCTCCGTTGAACTGCCCGGCTCCTGATAAAGCCGCTGCTTGGCTCGCATAGTCGCCGAGCCCGTTCGCTGTCGTCGCGGTTTATGTTGCCATGCGCCGCGATGCCAGACGAGGCCAGCCGAAGTCCGCGGGACCCGGCGACCGAAGGGTCCGGCCGCCGCCATTCGCACAGCAAGAGGGGCGCCGGGGTGATCATCTAGACTGGCGCAGCTGTTCTCCGACATCCGGCCCGCTGATGGGAGTTGCGCATTGCAAACGGCGCATCGGTGCTTTGTGGCGGCGCTGGTGGCCGTGCTCCTCGTCCAGCCCGCTTTGCCCGCACACGTCGCGGCCGCTGACGACCGGGTCCCGATGGGTGGTGGCGCCGGCATCGTCATCAACGGGGACACCATGTGCACGCTGACCACGATCGGCGGCGATGCCGCCGGTGAGCTGATCGGGTTCACCTCCGCGCACTGCGGTGGACCGGGCGCGCAGGTCGCCGCCGAGGCCGCCGAAGGCAGAGGCATCCTGGGCGTCATGGTCGCGGGCAACGACGCCCTGGACTACGCGGTGATCAAGTTCGATCCGGCCAAAGTGGCGCCGGTGGCCAACTACGGCGGGTTCATCATCAACGGCGTCGGTCCGGAACCGGTGTTCGGGCAGATCGCCTGCAAGCAGGGCCGGACGACCGGCAATTCTTGTGGTGTCACCTGGGGGCCGGGCCAGGATCCGGGAACCATCGTCATGCAGGTGTGTGGCCGCCCGGGTGACTCCGGTGGGCCGGTGACGGTCGACAACCTGCTGGTCGGGATGATCCACGGCGCGTTCAGCGACAACCTGCCGACCTGCATCATCAAGTACATCCCGCTACATACTCCGGCGGTGGTGATGTCGTTCAACGCGATCCTGGCCGACATCAACGCCAAGCACCGGCCCGGTGCGGGCTTCGTCCCGATACCGGTCTGAGCTACTTGGCCTCTCTGATCGCGTCGAAGACGCCCGGGTCAAGCAGTGTCGACGTGTCCCCGAGGTCGCGATTTTCGGCGATGTCGCGCAACAGCCGGCGCATGATCTTGCCGCTGCGGGTCTTGGGCAGTTCGGGCACCACGTGGATCTCGCGCGGCTTGGCGATCGGCGAGATCTCCCGGGCCACCTCGTCGCGCAACTCCTCGACGATGCCCTCGTGCATGTCGTACTCGGCGCACATCACGACGAACGCGCAAATGGCTTGGCCCGTGGTCTCGTCTTTCTTTGCGACCACCGCGGCCTCGGCCACTCCGGAGTGGCCGACCAGCGCCGACTCCAGCTCGGCGCTCGAAAGCCGATGCCCGGACACGTTCATCACGTCGTCGATGCGGCCCACCACCCAGATGGCGCCGTCGCGGTCGTAATAGGCGCTGTCGCCGGCGAAATACCAGCCCTGGTCGGCGAACCTGGACCAGTAGGTCTCGACGTACCTATCCGAGTCGCCCCAGATGCCGCGCAGCATGGACGGCCACGGCTGGTCCAGGACCAGGTAGCCGGTGACGTGTTCGCCATGGTGGACGGTCGGCGTCAGTTGATCGCCGTGGTCGTCGACGATGCTGGCCGAGATCCCCGGCAGCGCCCTCATCGCCGAACCAGGTTTGGCCGCAGCGACTCCGGGCAGCGGAGAGATCATCGCCGAACCCGTTTCGGTCTGCCACCAGGTGTCCACGATCGGCAGGCGGTCGGCGCCGATCACCCTGCGGTACCAGCGCCAGGCCTCCGGGTTGATCGGCTCGCCGACCGTGCCGAGCAGTCGAAGGCTGGACAGGTCGTGTGCATCGGGGATCTCGCGGCCCCACTTCATGAACGTCCGGATCAGCGTGGGCGCCGTGTAATAGATTGTGACGCCATACTTTTCGATGATTTCGAAATGCCGGTGCTGGCTGGGCGAATCGGGAGTGCCTTCGTAGAGGACCTCGGTGACGCCGTTGGACAGCGGACCGTAGACGCCGTAGGTGTGCCCGGTGACCCAGCCGATGTCGGCGGTGCACCAAAACACGTCGCGGTCAGGCTTGATGTCGAAGATGTTGTAGTGCGTGTACGACGTCTGCGTTAGGTAGCCGCCGCTGGTGTGCACGATGCCCTTGGGCTTTCCGGTGGTGCCCGAGGTGTACAGCAGGAACAGCGGGTGCTCGGCGTCGAAGGGCGCCGCGGTGTGTTCGGCCGACGCGGAATCCACCACGTCGTGCCACCACACGTCGCGGTCGTCGTTCCAGGACACGTCAATTCCGGTGCGCCGCACCACCAGAACCTTCTGGACCGGGCTGTCGCCGTCCGGCCCGGGCGCCACGGCCTCGTCGGCGGCATCCTTCAACGGTGCCGGCTTGCCGCGCCGGAACTGTCCGTCGGCGGTGATCAGCACCTTGGCCTGGGCGTCGGCGATGCGGGCGCTCAGCGCCTTGGCGGTGAAACCGGCGAACACGACGCTGTGCATGACACCCAGTCGCGCGCAGGCGAGCATCGCGATCACGGCTTCGGGGATCAACGGCAGGTAGATGGCGGCGCGGTCGCCGGCGACCAGACCGAGATCGGTCAGCGCGTTGGCCGCTTTGCACACCTCGTCCTGCAGGTCGGAGTAGGTCAGGCTGCGGCTGTCGCCGACCGGCTCGCCCTCCCAGTGAATCGCCACCCGGTCGCCGAGGCCGGCCTCGACGTGGCGGTCCACACAGTTGTAGGCGACGTTGAGCTTGCCGTCGGAAAACCACTTGGCGAACGGCGCCTGCGACCAGTCCAGCACCTCGGTGAACGGCTCGGTCCACGTCAGCCGGTTGGCCTGCCTGGCCCAGAACGCCAGCCGGTCCGCTTCGGCCTCGCGGTAGAGATCCTCGCGGGCGTTGGCCTGCTCGGCGAATTTCGCCGGCGGCGGATACGACGAAGGGCCTTCGGTGTGTGTGGCGGTCACGGGCTTCGCTCCTATGTCGAGTATGTCCAGGGCCGGGTTTCGAGCTGGTCAACCGTCTGTGAGCCTAGACCCGCCCGCCGAATCTGTGGACGCCAATCCGGGGGTAAACCTCGTTGTCATCCCGCATAATCACGGTTGTGCCGGAATGTCGCGGGCAGCGTGCCCGTTGTTTATTTCTCAGCATTGCCGCGGCCGCAACGAGTTACGCGGTCGCCGGCGTGCTGGGGCCGCACGCGTCGGCGGTGCCGGTCGGCGATCAGGCGGTGCCGTGTCGCTCGGAGCAGGTCGACGTGGCCGCTTCCCCGACGCAGGCCGCCGTGGGCCACCGATCGGTGACCCTGACGTTCAGCCTCGCCGGTGGTGCGGAAGAGTGCACGCTGACCGGCTACCCCGCGGTCGAGACGGGCGGCGGCGGGCCGGACATTCACGCCAAGCCCACGCCACGCGGCTACCTGGGCGGCTTGCCGAGCGATGTCGATGAGCCGCCCACCGTCACCCTGTCGCTGGCCTCACAGGGGCAGGCCATCGTGGAGGGCGTGGCCATAGACCGCAAGGGCAACCCGTGCCCCAATTACACCGCGCTGCAGGTCAACCCGCCGAACACGATCATCGTGTTCACGGTGCCGGTCACCATCGACGCCTGCGAATTGCAGGTGCACCCCGTCACCGCCGCCCAGCAGCAGTAGGACCTAGTACGGGCTCGCCCTTTCCAGGCAATAGACAACCGGGGGAGTGGGGTAGCTGACTCCGTTGAGCCCCGACGGGCAGTCCGAACTGTTCGCGGTGCCGTCGATGCGCTGGATGACTCGCATCACGCCCGACTCATGATCATTGCAGTCGCCCAGAGTCAGTTTGGGACTGTCGCGCTCGCCGGATACGAGATAACACTGGCCCTGTTTCAGGTTCAGGGCGAAACACAGGATGGTCGAGCTGTCGGTATAGCGGTCATAGATGGAACCCTCGCGCTTCCCGTCCGGGCACTGTGCCGACGGTCCGCCTTTGGCGGCAAGCAAGTAGGTATTCGCCGGATTGGCGCAGTCGTTGCCCGGACTCGAATCGAATGCCTCTGAGCGATAAGACGTTTGAGTAATGCACTCGCCAACCTGCATCGACGTGCGTTCTTGATGCTTGGCGAGCCGCGATGCCGCGTTGACGAAGTCTGCCACGATGCCGAGCACCAGCACGACGGCGCCGATCGTGATCAGCGCGGTGGATGCCCCGCTCGTGCGACGCGGGGGCGCGGGCGCGCGGTACGCCGGATAACCCGGGTAGGGCGGATAACCGGGGTAGGGCGGGTAGCCGGGATAGGGCCGCTGCGGGCCCGGATACCCCATCGGCTGCGGTGGGTAGGGGTAACCGGGGCGCGGCCGCCGGCGGCCGCGGTAACGCTCCCATAGGCCGACGATCAGACAGATCAATCCGATGAGGGGAACACCCAGAGCGAACGCCGTCTCGCCCAGCGCCACACCCGCGTCGTGTTCCGAGGCGAGAAGCGTGACCCCCATGTCGAAATCCTAGGTTGTCGACGCCGGCTGGTGCACTTCACCGGCGGTCCTTGCGTGGCCGATCTGCTCGCAGGCCCTAGGGTCGCTGTCATGCGTTGGATGCGGGCTATGACTGCCGTCGTCATGTTGACGACCGCGTCGCTGGCCGGCTGCGGTGGCGGCGTGCTGAGTCCTGAACTGGTGGTGGTGAACGGCGGCGAGCCGCCGAACCCGCTGATACCGACCGGCACCAACGACAGCCTCGGCGGGCGGATCCTGGATCGGCTGTTCGCCGGCCTGGTCTCCTACGACGCCGACGGCAAACCGTCGCCGGAGGTGGCGCAGTCCATCGAGACCACCGACAATGTCAACTACCGGATTGTTCTCAAACCGGGCTGGAAGTTCACCGACGGCTCCGCGGTGACGGCACATTCGTTCGTCGACGCGTGGAATTACGGTGCTCTGAGCGCCAATGCGCAACTGCAGCAGGACTTTTTCAGTCCGATCGCCGGATTCGACGACGTAGCCGGCCCGCCGGGCGACGGCAAGCCGACCACGATGTCCGGGCTTGCGGTGGTCAACGATCTCGAGTTCACGGTGCGGCTCAAGGCACCGACCGTCGACTTCAAGTTGCGCCTGGGTCATAATGCGTTCTATCCGTTGCCGGACAGGGCATTTCGGGACATGGCGGCGTTCGGGCGCAACCCGGTGGGCGACGGGCCGTATCGGCTGGCCGACAATCCCGACGGACCCGCCTGGGAACACAACGTGAAGATCGACATGAAGCCGAACCCCGATTACCACGGCAACCGCAAACCTCATAACAAGGGCCTGAGGTTCGAGTTCTACGGCAACCTGGATACCGCCTATGCCGACCTGCTGTCCGGCAATCTCGATGTACTGGACACGGTTCCGTCCAGCGCGCTGACAATCTACCGCCGCGACCTGGGCGACAACGCTGCCAGCGGACCCGTCGCGGTCAGCCAATCACTCGACACACCATTGCGGCTGCCGCATTTCGGCGGCGAGGAGGGCCGGCTGCGGCGGTTGGCCTTGTCGGCCGCGGTCAACCGCCCGCAGATCTGCCGGCAGATCTTCAACGAGACCCGCAGCCCGGCCCGCGATTTCACCGCCCGCTCCCTGCCGGGGTTCGACGCGAACATCCCGGGTAACGACGCACTGGACTTCAATCCCGAACGGGCACGGCAACTGTGGGCGCAAGCCAACGCGATCTCGCCCTGGAGCGGGCGGTACGCCATCGCCTACAACGCGGACAGCGGCCACCAGGAGTGGGTGGACGCGGTGGCCAATAGCATCAAGAACGTGCTGGGCATCGACGCCGTCGGCGCTCCGCACCCGACGTTTGCGGGGTTCCGCACCCAGATCACCAACCGCACCATCGACACCGCCTTCCGCGCCGGATGGATCGGCGACTATCCGTCGATGATCGAATTTCTCGCCCCGCTGTACGCCACCGGTGCGGGGTCCAACGACGTCGGATATTCCAGCCGGGAGTTCGACGCCGGGCTCGCAGCCGCCGAGGCCGCGCCCAGCCTGCAGCAGGCCGACGTGCTGGTCAACGTGGCGCAACGAATCCTGTTGCACGACATGCCCGCTGTACCGTTGTGGTACTACATCGCCGTGGTCGGGTGGTCGCCGGAGGTCAGCAACGTCAAGGTCACCTGGAACGGTCTGCCCGACTACGAGAACATCGTCAAGGCCTAAGACATGGGTTGGTATATCGCACGAAGGCTCGCGGTGATGGTGCCGGTCTTCCTGGGCGCCACCTTGCTGATCTACGGCATGGTCTTCCTGTTGCCCGGTGACCCGCTGGCCGCGATCGCCGGAGACCGGCCGCTGACACCCGCGGTCGCCGCGCAGCTGCGGGCGCGCTACCACCTCGACGATCCGTTCCTGTTGCAATACCTGCGCTACCTCGGCGGCGTGCTGCACGGCGACCTGGGCCGGGCCTATTCCGGCCTGCCGGTCAGTGCTGTTCTGGCACATGCCTTTCCGGTCACCATCCGACTGGCGCTGATCGCGCTCATCGTGGAGTCGGTGCTGGGCATCGGATTCGGTGTGATATCGGGCCTGCGCCAGGGCGGCCTTTTCGATTCGACGGTGCTGATCACCGGACTGGTCATCATCGCTATCCCGATCTTCGTGCTGGGCTTTCTGGCACAGTTCGTGTTCGGGGTCCGGCTGGGCATCGCGCCGGTCACCGTCGGCGAACGGGCCAGCTTCGCGCGGTTGCTGCTACCCGGAATCGTGCTGGGCTCGGTCTCCTTCGCTTACATCGTGCGGTTGACCCGGTCGGCGGTGGCCGCCAACGCGCATGCCGACTATGTCCGCACCGCCACCGCCAAGGGGTTGTCGCGGCCGCGGGTCGTGACCGTGCACATCCTGCGCAACTCGCTGATCCCGGTGGTGACGTTCCTGGGCGCCGATGTGGGTGCGCTGATGGGCGGGGCCATTGTGACCGAGGGCATTTTCAACATTCACGGTGTCGGCGGTGTGTTGTATCAGGCCGTCACCCGGCAGGAGGCGCCGACGGTGGTGTCGATCGTGACGGTTCTGGTTCTGATCTATCTGATCACCAACCTGCTGGTCGATCTGCTCTATGCGGCGCTGGACCCGAGGATCCGCTATGGCTGAGCACTCCGGCTTTTGGGGCCAGACCTGGCGCAAGCTGCACCGGCGCCCGAAGTTCATCGTCGCGGGCCTGATGATCCTGATCATCGTGCTGATGGCGCTGTTTCCGGCCTTGTTCACCGACGCCGACCCCGCCTACGCCGATCCCAGCCAAAGTCTGCTCGGCCCCTCGGCGGCGCACTGGTTCGGCACGGATCTGCAGGGCCACGACATCTATGCGCGCACGGTCTACGGGGCGCGGGCCTCGGTGACCGTCGGGCTGGGTGCCACGCTGCTGGTGTTCGTCGCCGGCGGGGCGCTCGGCGCGCTGGCCGGCTTCTATGGCGGCTGGATCGATGCGGTGGTCTCGCGCGTCACCGACGTGTTCTTCGGGCTGCCGCTGCTGCTGGCCGCGATTGTGCTGATGCAGGTCCTGCGCCACCGCACGGTGTGGACGGTGATCATCATCCTGGCCTTGTTCGGCTGGCCGCAGGTGGCCAGGATCGCTCGCGGTGCGGTGCTCGAGGTACGGGCCAGCGACTATGTGCTCGCGGCTAAAGCGTTGGGGTTGAGCAGGTTTCAAACCCTGCTACGGCATGCGCTGCCCAATGCCGCGGGTCCGGTGATCGCGATGTCCACGATCGCGCTGGGCGCCTTCATCGTCACCGAGGCCACGCTGTCGTATCTCGGTGTCGGACTGCCGACCTCGGTGGTGTCGTGGGGTGGCGACATCAACCTGGCGCAGACGCGGCTGCGGGCCGGCTCGCCGATTCTGTTCTATCCCGCCGGCGCACTGGCTTTGACGGTGCTGGCGTTCATGATGATGGGCGACGCCCTGCGCGATGCCCTGGACCCGGCCTCGCGAGCGGAGCGGGCATGACCGACCCCCTGTTGAGGGTCGAGGGCCTGGAAGTCAGGTTCGGCGACCACGACCCCGCGGTCCGCGGCGTCGACCTGAATGTCATGCGCGGGCAGACCGTCGCCGTGGTCGGCGAATCGGGATCGGGCAAATCGACCACCGCCGCCGCGGTCCTGGGCCTGCTACCGCCCGGCGGGCGAATCACCGCCGGCCGCATCACTTTTGACGGGCGGGACATTACCTCGGCTGATCGCAAGCTGCTTCGTTCCATCCGGGGCCGACGCATCGGCTACGTACCCCAGGACCCGATGACCAACCTCAACCCCGTCTGGAAAGTCGGCTTCCAGATTCGGGAAGCGTTGCGCGCCAACCGGAGCGATCGCAAGCGCGGCGAAGCCGGGCGAAGCGGGTCGCGACCATCGGGCACCGATGGCCGACAAGCCCGCCGCCGGGCGGTCGAGTTGCTCGCCCAGGCCGGCATGCCGGATCCGGAGAAGCAGGCGGGCAAGTACCCGCACCAGTTGTCGGGCGGCATGTGTCAGCGCGCGCTGATCGCCATCGGGCTGGCGGGCCACCCGCAGCTGCTGATCGCCGACGAACCGACGTCCGCGCTCGACGTCACGGTGCAACGGCAGGTGCTCGACCACCTGCAGCGTCTCACCGACGAACTCGACACCGCGCTGTTGCTGATCACGCACGATCTGGCGCTGGCCGCCGAACGCGCCGAGCACGTCGTCGTCGTGCACCGCGGAATGGTGGTGGAATCCGGTGCCGCGCAGTCGATCCTGGCTGATCCGCAGCATGAGTACACGCGCCGGCTGGTGGCCGCGGCCCCGTCGCTGACGGTGCGGAGTTCGGCGCCGGCGCGCCCGGCGGCCGACAGCGGGGCGGGCGACATCCTCGTCGCCTCCGAGCTGACCAAGGTCTACCGTGAGTCGCACGGCGTACCGTGGCGCCGCACCCAGTTCTGTGCCGTCGACGCGGTGTCGTTCGGGCTGAAGCGGGCCGGCACCCTGGCCATCGTCGGCGAATCGGGCTCGGGCAAGTCGACGGTTGCCCGGATGACGCTGGGTTTGCTCCAACCGACCTCGGGCACAGTCGTTTTCGACGGTGACGAGATTTCTGATGCGCGCAACCGCGACGCGATGATGGCCTTTCGCCGGCGCGTGCAGCCGGTATTCCAGAACCCCTACAGCAGCCTGGACCCGATGTACTCGGTGTTCCGCGCGATCGAGGAGCCGTTGCGGATCCACCGCGTCGGCGACCGCGGGCAGCGCGAGAAAGCGGTGCGTGAACTCGTCGACCAGGTGGCCTTGCCGTCAACGGTGCTCGGTCGGTTGCCGCGCGAGCTCTCCGGCGGCCAACGTCAACGGGTCGCGATCGCGCGGGCGTTGGCGCTGCGGCCCGAGGTGCTGGTCTGCGACGAGGCGGTCTCAGCGCTCGACGTGCTGGTGCAGGCGCAGATCTTGGACCTGCTGACTTCGTTGCAGGCCGAACTGGGCCTGGCCTACCTGTTCATCAGCCACGACCTCGCGGTGATCCGGCAGATCGCCGACGATGTTCTGGTGATGCGCGCCGGACGGGTCGTCGAGCGCGCGGCGACCGAAGAGCTGTTCACCAGGCCCCGCCACGAATACACCCGCCAATTGCTGGAGGCCATTCCCGGGGCGTCCATGCCACCCCGCTAGGTTGGCAATCTGTGACGGCAGACCCGCTGGCTCCGCTGATGGAGCTCCCCGGCGTCGCTGAGGCCAGTGACCGGGCCCGCGACGCGTTGGGCCGTGCCCACCGCCATCGAGCAAATCTGCGCGGCTGGCCGGTAACCGCCGCCGAGGCCGCGCTGCGGGCGGCCCGCGCTTCCTCGGTGCTCGATGGCGGTCCGGTGCGGTTCGAGGACTTAGCGGACAGCTCAGGGGTGAGCGATCCGGTGTTCGGCGGAGCGCTGCGGGTGGCTCAGGCGCTGGAGGGCGGTGGCGGCGCGTTGATCGGCGTGTGGCAGCGATCGCCGTTGCAGGCGCTGGCCCGGCTGCACATGCTGGCGGCGGCCGACCAGGTCGACGACGAACAACTGGGCCGGCCGCGGGCCGACCCCCAGATCGGGCCTCGTCTCGAGCTGCTCGGCGAATTGGTGACCGGTCGCACGCAGGTGCCGGCACCGGTCCTGGCCGCGGTCGCGCACGGAGAACTGCTGACGCTCAAGCCCTTTGGCAGCGCGGACGGAGTGGTCGCGCGGGCGGTGTCCCGGCTGGTGACGATCGCCAGCGGGCTGGATCCGCACGGGCTGGGTGTGCCGGAGGTGAGCTGGATGCGCAAACCCGGTGACTATCGCAGCGCCGCAAGCGGATTCGCCGAAGGTACACCGGCCGGCGTCGGAGCTTGGTTGGTGCTGTGTTGCCGGGCGATGCAGGCCGGCGCGCAGGAGGCGTTGTCGATCGCCGAGTCGTTGCCAGGCAAGGGCTGAGCCGCGTCCAGAAAAGGGTCCGGACATGCAGAGCGGGCGGCGTTCCGAAATATTCGGTCCGCCGCCCGCTAGCACGGAACTCGGTTACCAAGCGTGCATGTATGGGGCTGCGTGGGTGGCCTCGGCGATCTTGCGACGCTTCGAGCTACCACCCCACCCAAAGGGTTGTTCACGCTCTCTGCTTTTTCGCAATTACGCAGGCCCGCAACACTTCTGCCATCTTCGCGGCTATGACTCCGCGTGGGTGCCGAGCACCGTGCTGGGCGCCCGGTTCGGGAGAACGAACCTTCTCTTCCGGATCGACCTTGGCCTTACCGGGCTTCCGTGGTTCCTTTGTACTACTGGAGCCTTAGCACAGCAAGGCCCAATTCTGCGAACGTTGCGAATTCATAGGGATCGGTGCGGGGCGCCGGATTTGCTGGGACGCGCGCCTAGAACGCGAGGCGGCGCAGCAGCGAGTATGTCACCGCGCCGGCGGCCAGCGCGGTGATACTCACCGCGGCCGTGGTGGCGATCGCGGCACCTGAGGGCGCCGGAATCCGGTCTCGCAGCGAGACGGGCCGCGAGAAACTCAATACGGGCCAACCACGTTCGGTCGCTTCTTTGCGCAAACCGCGGTCGGGGTTGACCACGCTGGGATGTCCGACCGACTCGAGCATCGGTAAGTCGGTGATCGAGTCCGAATAGGCGTAGCAGTGTTCCAGCGGGTACCCCTCGCGGGCCGCCAGCTCGCGGATGGCTTGGACCTTGCCCTCGCCGTAGCAGTAGAAGGCGACGTCGCCGGTGTACTTGCCGTCCTCGACGACCATCCGGGTCGCCATCGCATGCGTGGCGCCCAGTGCGCGGGCGATCGGCGCGACGATTTCCTCGCCCGAGGCGGACACCACGACGACGTCGCGGCCGCACAATTTGTGCGCCGCGATCAGGTCCGCGGCCTCGGCGAACACGAGCGGAGTCACGATGTCGTGCAGCGTTTCGTTGACGATCGATTTGACCTGAGCGACGTCCCAGCCGGTGCACATGTTGGTCATGTGAGTGCGCATTCGGTCCATCTGGTCATGATCAGCACCGGAGAGCAGGAAGATGAATTGGGCGTAGCTGGACTTCAGCACGGCGCGCCGATTGAGCAGTCCCTGGTTGAAGAACGGTTTGCTGAACGCCAGGGTGCTGGACTTGGCGATGATCGTCTTATCCAGGTCGAAAAAGGCCGCGGTGCGAGCGTGCTTGGTGTCGGTCGCGGCCGTCTGCGGCGAGGTTTGCTGAGGCGCGTCCGAGTTGGAGACGGTCACCGACACAGCATAGGTCGGTCAGTCGGCGCGTCCGGGGGTTGCCGGCAAAACGGGGGCTGATCTGGGAGTAACAGACGAGGCCAGCGGTGTTTTTGCGGCCCGAATTATTTCTGGGAAAAAAACAACCACTTGCGGCACCGCCCACTGTCGTGTGTATAGTAAGCATTACTCGGCCTGAGCCGAGGGTGTATCAGCCCGACCCCCCGGGGCTGATGCACGACGACCTCCGCCTCCTCCCCCCCTGGCGGGGGTCGTCCCTTTTCTGGGGTAATTTTCCCGATAAACACGCGTTCTAACGTGGCCTCCGGTGCGTTGCGGGCACAGTGTTATCCCTCGGGCGGGCAAGCGTCGCACCCCGAAGTTTGTGCACACCCTCGTATCTCTCCACAAATCCCGATCTGGCACTGGTGTGCCATCCTGAGCTGCCCGCACGGTGGTGGGGTGACTATCGCGACCAGTGCCGAGGCGAGAGGTGCCGCGGGCGTACTCGCGGTGCTGACGGACCCGATTTTGCGCGACGAATTGGACCGGGTGGCCGCCGCCGTCGGCGTTCGAGTGGTGCATGCCGGCGGTGCGGCGGTGGGACGGAAAACGTGGTCGGCGGCCGCGGCGGTGGTGCTCGATGCGGCGGGCGCGGACCGTTGTCGGCGCGCCGGTCTACCGCGTCGCACTCACGTCAGCGTGTTGTGCGCCGCCGAACCCGCGACGGCCACCTGGTCGGCCGCGATCGGGGTCGGCGCTGCGCACGTGCTGAGCATGCCCGCGCAGGAGCACGAATTGATCCGCGAGCTCGCGGAGTCCGCCGAATCCATCCGGGACGACGAGCTGCGCGGACACGTCATCGGGGTGATCGGTGGGTGCGGCGGGGCCGGCGCGTCATTGTTCGCGGCCGCACTGGCGCGGATCGCGAATGATGCACTGCTGGTTGATCTTGATCCGTGGGGCGGCGGCCTGGATTTGTTGCTGGGCGGTGAGAGCGCACCCGGCTTACGGTGGCCCGACTTGGCATTGCACGGCGGACGGCTCAGCTGGCCGGCCGTGCGCGATGCCCTGCCGCGCCTGCAGGGCATCAGCTTGCTGTCCGGCACCCGGCGTGACCACGAACTGGACGCCGGGCCGGTGGACGCGGTCATCGATGCGGGCCGCCGCGGCGGCGTCACGGTGGTGTGCGATCTGCCCCGTCGGCTGACCGACGCCACCCGGACCGCACTCGATGCCGCCGACCTTGTTGTCGTCGTCAGTCCGTGCGATGTGCGGTCCTGCGCGGCGACGGCGGCGATGACGCCGGTGCTGGCCACGATCAATCCCAATCTCGGCCTGGTAGTCCGTGGCCCGTCGCCGGGTGGATTGCGGGCGGCGGAAGTCGCCGACATCTGCGGCCTGCCGCTGCTGGCGTCGACGAAGGCTCAGCCGCAACTGGCCGAGCAACTCGAACACGGCGGTCTGCGGTTGGGGCGGCGATCGGCTCTGACGGCGGCGGCTCGCCGGGTGCTCACGGTGCTGCCGCGCGCGGGAGCCCGGCCGAAAGCCAGTGCGGCGTGAGCGAATCGCTGATTGAGCGGGTACGCGAGCGGTTGGCGACCGAATCGGCTCCGTTGCGACCCAACGTGGTGGCCGCCGCGATCCGGGCCGAATCCGGCGGGATGCTCGGCGATACCGAGGTCCTGGCCAACCTCCGGGTGCTGCAGACCGAACTGACCGGCGCCGGGATCCTCGACGCACTGCTCTGTGCGGACGGCACCACCGACGTCCTCGTCACCGCCCCGGACGCGGTGTGGGTCGACGATGGAAACGGTCTGCGTCGCAGCCATATCCGGTTCGCCGACGAGGCGGCGGTACGACGGCTGGCGCAGCGGTTGGCGATGGCCGCCGGGCGTCGTCTCGATGACGCACAGCCGTGGGTGGACGGCCAGCTGAGCGGTATCGGCGCCGGCGGACTTGCGGTCCGGTTGCACGCGGTGTTGCCGCCCGTGGCTGCCGGCGGCACGTGTTTGTCGCTGCGGGTCTTACGGCCGGCTACCCAGGATCTGGCGGCGCTGACCGCCTCGGGCGCGATCGAACCGTCGGCTGCGGTGTTGGTAGCCGACATCATCGCGGCCCGGTTGGCCGTTCTGGTAAGCGGTGGCACCGGCGCCGGAAATACGACTATGCAGTTGTAGCACCCATTCAAGGGTGCAACGCATCGCGACTGTGCTTTGCACAGACACGCCGCAGATGCACTAATTTAGTTGTACCCCTTGCTATTTCATTGTCCACCGCTGTTAGCTGTGCCGCATGACGACAAATTCAATCGCACCGCCGGCCGATGCCCGGCGTGTTTACCCGTGGGAGTTCGACGGCGTCGGTTGGTCGCGCTGGTTCGACGGCAGCGCATGCACCGCGGGGCCTGCCGTGGTGACCATCACCGGTCGCCAGTTCGGCGACGGCACGGTGCTGCGCGGTGTGGCAGTGCAGCTTGGCGACGGTGAGCTTCTTGACTCCGACGAGGCGCACGCCCTTGCTTCGGTGCTGCTGCTCACCGCCAGCGAACTTGAACGCCTTATGGATTCACCGGGAACCCATCGACGTTGATTCGCGTCTGATCTATCCGTTGGGCGCGCCACCGCTCTCCTTGGTGGCGGGCCCAACCTCGAGCGAACCTCGAGCGATGCTCAGGGACAGTCGCCGCCAGTGACCGGGCAGACGTATGGGTCGTAATCGCGGCGCAGATATTCCTTGATGAACTTGGCGTTCTCGTCGTAGCCGGGCTTGATATACCGGCTGACCACCATGACGCTGACAAATCTCGCGCCAGAGCGGCGTAGTGCCAGAGCTGCGGACTGCGTGCGCGAACCCCTCGTCCAGGTGTCGTCGAGAATCAGAACGTGCTCGCCAGTCAGATCGGTCTCAGGTGTGAGGTTGAACTGCGAGCCTGAGACGATGCGAGCGTTCGACGCGCCCGGAGCTGGCACCAACAGCGGACTCGGGCCAGTCGCGTGCATGTTCGTCGCCATCTCCACGAACGGGTGAACGCCTGGGCGGCCACTGAGCGATGGAACGGCGAGTCGCCGATCGACAGTCTGTCCGATCCGCCTCTCGATACATGTTTCATGCATGACGATCCCGAGGAATAGCAGCCGGTTCATCACGACCGTGAGACGTTGGCGGACTGCCGCGTCTTGGTCGTCTTTATAGTGGCGGACCAAAAAGTGCGACTGTTCGCCCTCGATACCGTAGGTCAGCGGGACGACGAGATCGGCGATTCCGAGCGTCGAGTGGAGCTGATTGCATGGGTAGCAGCGTTCGTAGCCATTGACCGGCGTCGTGCAGGTTCGGCAGGTGGAGAACGGCTTCCGGATCGGGTTGCGTAGGTAGCCGCCCGCCGAGACGGCGAGCGCCCGCCTAATCTCGGCGACGCGCTCAATCTCGCCGTCGCTCAATCGAACGTCAGACCGGGGCGGGACCAGTACTTAGCACGGCGAGGTCGCTGCTCCGGCTGGCCGCGATGAGAAGCTCAACGATGCCCATCACGTCGGCTGTGCTGCCAGCGACGTACACGCCGGGCCGACCTTCCAGCGCCTTGCCCCACTTCGTCCCCATCACCACGTGGTCGGTCAAGATCACCGGGCGCCCGTGCTCGACAGCAACGCGTGCCTGAATCCGAGTCCCGCTGTGCTCGCTAGCTTCGACGATGACCGATGCCCGACCGAGCCCGGACATGGTGACATTCCGCATGGGGAACGAGTGCTTCGTCGGCGGTGCGTCTGGGTAGAACTGCGACACCAGTGCGCCAGCAGCGGCGACCCTCTCGTGCAGGCTGCGGTGACTCGACGGATACACGCGCCGGATACCGGTCCCAATTACCCCGATCGGGCGTCCGCCGGCCTCGAGTGTCGCCTCGTGCGCGGCACCGTCAATGCCCTCCGCGAGACCCGAAATGACCGAGACGCCTCGGTCTGAAAGCCCCTTTGCCACGTTCGCGGCAATCGAGAGCCCCCGCGTGCTCGCCTTTCGTGAGCCGACGACCGACACGCCGTCCTCGTCGGCCCGCAGATCGCCCTTCACAAACAGCATCGGCGGCGTCTGGTGAATCTCACGCAGCGCAACGGGATACGCGGCGTCGAGCACCGTCAGCAGGTTGAAATCACCGGACGCCTCCCACTCACGCACCGTCTCCCACGACTGCTTAAACAGCAGCTCCGCTTCGCCGCCGATCGCGGGAATCAGAGAGTCATCAAGATCGAGCGCCGGCGGATGCAGTTCCTCCCAGAGGGCCAGGGCTGACCCTCGGACTGCGACCTCCGATGCGATTGTCGACCATGGCGTCTTACCTGCGCGTTCGCCCATCAGCGACGGACGTTCCTCCATCAGGGCCAGCAGCGCAGCGCGTTCTTCAGCTCTGTCGCTCATACGCCGTAGCTTAGAGCGGCAGCAGAGATGCGACAGCGCTTGGAGGTGTAATAGTCGGCTGACACAGTTCGTCACCTCGTTTCCCCGGCTCGAACTCATGTTCAGATGGTATTTCCCCATACCGACAGGTCTATTCGGCGGCGACGCGCCGAAGTGGTCAGCAGTTTGTAACCTGAACTTTCCCTGTGGGCGCCCAATTTTCTGCAGTTCACCGCCTGCAGCCGCCCCGCTGAGCATCAGTTTGCTGGGGCCATCCGGGCCGAAAAATCCCA
>NZ_JCALDG010000028.1:0-52235 GCF_059812735.1 Mycobacterium sp. NGS40 | reverse complement strand
CGGGGTACTAATGGACCAGCAGAGCACTCGCACCGACATCACCGTCAACGTCGACGGCTTCTGGATGCTCCAGGCGTTACTGGACATCCGACACGTCGCTCCGGAGCTGCGGTGCCGGCCCTACGTATCCACCGACAGCAGTGACTGGCTCAACGATCACCCCGGCATGAAGGTGATGCGGGAGCAGGGCATTGTCGTCGGCGACGATGTCAATGAAGAAGTAGCGGCGCGGATGCGGGTGCTCGCCGCGCCAGATCTTGAGGTCATCGCACTGCTGTCTCGGGGCAAGCTGCTCTACGGCGTCGTCGATGACGAAAACCAGCCCCCGGGCTCCCGCGACATCCCGGACAACGAGTTCCGGGTGGTCCTGGCCCGGCGTGGCCAGCATTGGGTCTCGGCGGTTCGCGTCGGCGCCGACATCACCGTCGACGACGTCGCCGTCGCGGACAGCGCGTCGATCGCCGCCCTCGTACTGGACGGCCTGGAGTCGATTCACCACGCCGAGCCCGCCGCGATCAACGCGGTCAACGTGCCGTTAGACGACATGCTGGAAGCCACCAAGTCGTGGCAAGAGTCCGGCTTCAACGTGTTCTCCGGCGGCGACCTGCGCCGCATGGGCATCAGCGCCGCTACCGTCGCCGCGCTGGGCCAGGCGCTTTCGGATCCGGCAGCCGAGGTTGCTGTGTATGCGCGCCAATACCGCGACGACGCCAAGGGGCCCAGCGCCTCGGTGCTGTCACTAAAGGACGGTTCTGGCGGCCGTATCGCGCTTTACCAACAGGCGCGGACCGCGGGTTCGGGGGAGGCCTGGCTGGCCATCTGTCCGGCGACTCCGCAACTGGTGCAAGTCGGGGTCAAGACCGTGCTGGACACACTTCCGTACGGCGAGTGGAAGACCCACAGCTGGGTGTAACAAGAAGTATCAAATGTTAAGGCTTGTAACGCTTTTGAACTCAGGGTGCGGCCAGGCCACGAACACGTCATACTGCTCTATGAATAAGCAGCAAATAAAGAATGTCAGAGTCGGCGGATTCACCAATCGCGAGGCGGGGTAAATGGAATTGGAAAAGGTCGAACCACTACTTTCCGGAGCCTCGGCAAGTAGGTCGACAGAGCCCTTCACGCGACTGGCGATCCAGAGCCACACGTTCACCACGACAGGGGGTGCAGCCCGATGACTGCGGTAGCTGATGCGCCACAGGCTGATATTGAGGGGATCTCACAGCCACGGGCAGTCGTAGTCGGCATCATGGCCGGCGAGGGCGTCCAGATCGGCGTCCTGTTGGACGCCAACGCCCCGGTGTCGGTGATGACGGACCCGCTGTTGAAGGTGGTCAACAGCCGCCTGCGCGAGCTCGGCGAGACTCCGCTGGAGGCGACCGGTCGCGGCAAGTGGGCGCTGTGCCTGGTTGACGGCTCGCCGTTGCGCGCCACCCAGTCGCTGTCCGAGCAGGACGTTCTCGACGGCGACCGGTTGTGGATCCGGTTCGTCCCCGACACCGAAAAGCGCTCGCAGGTCATCGAGCACATCTCGACTGCCGTCTCGCAGAACCTGAGCAAGCGGTTCGCCGCGATCGACCCGGTCGTCGCCGTGCAGGTCGGCGCCGCGATGGTGTCCGGCGGCGTTTTCCTCGCCGCGGCCCTGCTGGGCTGGTGGCGCTGGCACCACAACTCTTGGCTGACCACGATCTACGCCGCGGTCATCGCCGCGGTCGTCCTGGGCGTATCGATGATGCTGCTGATGCGCGCCCAGACGCAGGCCGATCGGCGCATCGCCGACATCATGCTGGTCAGCAGCCTGGCCCCGCTTTCGATCGCCGCGGCCGGGGCGCCACCGGGCGGTGTCGGATCGCCGCACGCGGTGCTGGGCTTCGGCGTCCTCACCATCGCCGCGATACTGGCTCTCCGGTTCACCGGACGCAGGCTGGGGTTGTACACCGCGATCATCACCGTCAGCTCGCTGACCACGATCGCGGCCCTGGCTCGGATGGTCGCCATGACCAGCGCCGTGACGATGCTGACGACCATCGTGCTGGTCTCCGTCATCGGCTACCAGTGCGCGCCCGCCATGGCGCGACGGCTGTCCGGCATCCGATTGCCGGTGTTCCCGTCGGCCACCAGCCGCTGGGTCTTCGAGGCACGGCCCGATCTGCCCACCACCGTGACCCGCACCGGCGGCGGCCCGCCGGTCCTCGAGGGACCCGCGTCGGTGCGCGACGTGCTGCTGCAAGCCGAACGTGCCCGATCGTTCCTGTCCGGTCTGCTGCTCGGCTTCGGCGTGCTGATGGTGGTCTCGCTGGCGGGGCTATCGGACCCGCACACCGGGGAACGGTGGCTGCCGCTGCTGCTGGCCGGTTTCAGCGCCGGCTTCCTGATGCTGCGCGGCCGCTCCTACGTGGATCGCCTGCAGGCGATCACCCTGGCCGGCACGTCGGTGATGATCGTCGCGACGGTCGTGGTGCGCTACGCGCTGGAACTGCAGTCGCCGCTGTCGGTGTCTGTCTGCGTGGGGATCCTGGTGCTGCTGCCCGCGGCGGGATTGGTGTCCGCGGCAGTCGTCCCGAACAGCATCTACAGCCCGCTGTTCCGCAAGTTTGTGGAATGGATTGAATACGTCTGCCTGATGCCGATCTTCCCGCTGGCGTTGTGGTTGATGAATGTCTATGCAGCAATCCGGTACCGGTAACGGCAAGGTGTGGCGTAGGCGCGCATCCCGTGCGGCGATCGCCGCACTCCTGCTCACATCGGGTTCACTAGCCGGGTTACCGCCCGCCTACGCGATATCGCCGCCGACGATCGACCCGGCGGCGGTGCCGCCGGACGGTCCGCCCGGGCCGCCGGCGCCGATGAAGCAGAACTCGTACTGCACCGAGGTCGGGGTGCTGCCCGGCACCGATTTCAAGCTGCAGCCGAAGTACATGGACATGCTGAACATGCAGGAGGCATGGCAGTTCGGCCGCGGCGCCGGGATCAAGGTCGCCGTCATCGACACGGGCGTGACCCCGCATCCCAGGTTCCCGCACCTGATCCCTGGCGGGGACTACATCATGGGCGGCGACGGGCTGTCCGACTGTGACGCGCACGGCACCATCGTGGCGTCGATGATCGGCGCGGCACAGGCAAACGGCGCGGCACCGCCGCCGGTGGCGGGACCGCGCAAGCCGGTGACGATTCCGACTACCGAGGCGCCGCCGAAAGCGCCACCGCCGCAGACGGTGACCCTGTCTCCGTTACCGCAGACCGTGACCATGGTTCCGGCCACGCCGCCATCCGAGGGCCCGCCGCCGCCACCGTGGATGCCGCAGCCACCGCCGTCGGAGCCCCCGCCCGCCGCACCCGCACCGGCCTCGCCGTCGCAGGCTCCGCAGGGAGCACCGCCGGGGCCGCCACCCGCACCGGCGGCTCCCGGAGCCGCCAACCATGGCGGCGGCACGGTGACGATCCCGGCCTACTCCGGTGGCGGGCAGACGATTCATATCGGCAATCCGCACCCGCTGGCGCCGACGCCGACGCCCGCACCGCCGCCACCACCGCCCGGGTCCGCGGGGCCCGATGCCTATAGCGGCATCGCTCCCGATGTCGACATCATCTCGATCCGCCAGTCCAGCCAGGCCTTCGGCCTCAAGGACGCCTACACCGGCGACGAGGACCCGCAGACCTCGGCGAAGATCTCCGGCGTCGAGACCATGGCACGGGCCATCGTGCACGCCGCCAACATGGGGGCTTCGGTGATCAACATCTCCGACGTGACCTGCATGAGTGCGCGCAACATTATCGACCAGCGAGCGCTGGGAGCCGCTGTTCGCTACGCAGCGGTCGACCGCAACGCCGTCATCGTCGCCGCCGCCGGCGACACCAGCAAGAAGGACTGCAAGCAGAACCCGATCTTCGATCCGTTGAAGCCCAAGGACCCCCGCGACTGGAACGCTGTCACCACCGTGGTGACGCCCTCCTGGTTCAGCGACTACGTCTTGACCGTCGGCGCGGTGGATTCCGAGGGTCACCCGCAGACCCAGGGCAGCAACGGGCAGGGCCCGTCGAGCGTGGCTGGACCGTGGGTGGGGATCGCCGCGCCCGGAAGCGACGTCATCGGGCTCTCGCCGCGCGACGACGGGCTGATCAACGCGATCGACGGACCGGACAACTCGCTGCTGGTCCCCAGCGGCACCAGCTTCTCGGCCGCGATTGTCTCCGGCGTGGCCGCACTCGTACGCGCCAAGTACCCGCAGCTGTCGGCGTATCAGGTGATCAACCGGCTGGAGCGGTCAGCGCGTGCACCGGCCCGCGGCGTCGACAACCAACTCGGTTACGGTGTCGTCGACCCGGTGGCGGCACTGACCTGGGACATTCCCGACGGCCCGCTCAAGCCGCCGCAGCAACTGTCGATACCGTTGAACGTGCCGAAGGCGCCTCCGCATCGCGACATGCTGCCGGTGTGGGTGGCGGCCGGGGGATTGACCGGCGCACTGTTGATAGGCGGCGCCGTATTCGGTATCGCGACGTTGATGAAGCGTCGTAGGCAGCAACAATAAGGGCGGAGCAGTAACAGCAATGAAGGCTCAGCGCAGGTTTGGGTTGTCCTTGTCGTGGGCGCGGGTCACGGTCGTGTTCTTGGTCGTCGTCGGGATCCTGTTGATCGCCAGCCACTGCCCCGAGTCGTGGCAGGGCAAGTACCACATCGCCTGGTGGGTGGGTGTCGGCATCTCGGTGATCATCACGTTGCTGTCGCTGGTCACCCATCACGGCCTGACGGTGACCTCCGGCCTGGCCGGTTGGCTCTGGGACTGGTCCGCCGACCCGGGCACCACGCTGGCCGCCGGTTGCACGCCCGCGCTCGACTACCAGCGCCGGTTCGGGCGCGACAAGGTCGGGGTGCGCGAATACGACGGCCGGCTGGTCACCGTGATCGCGCTGGACGGCGACGACGACGCCACATCGCGCCACCACCGCCAGAAGAGCGCGCCGCCGGCCAGCGTGCTGGTGCGATCGGTTGCCGCCGGACTGCGCCAGTTCGATGTCATCCTGGACGGCATCGACATCGTGTCGGTGCAGATGCGCCGCGGCGGTAACGCCGCCGAGTTGTCCAAGCTCGACAAGTTGGGTCCCGAGGAGTGGGGACTGGTCAGCGATCAGCCCGCCTCGTACGTGCGCCGTACCTGGCTGGTGCTGCGGATGAATCCGCAGTCCAACGTCGCCGCGGTAGCGGCCCGCGATTCGCTGGCTTCCACGCTGGTCGCGGCCACCGAGCGGCTGGTCCAGGATCTGGACGCACCGGGCTGCACGCCCCGGCCGCTGACCTCCGAGGAGATCGCCGAGGTCGACAGCGCCGTGCTGGCGGACCTGGAGCCGACCTGGAGCCGTCCCGGCTGGCGTTACCTGAAGCACTTCAACGGGTTCGCGACCAGCTTCTGGTTGACGCCGTCGGACATCACCACCGAGACGCTGGAGGAGCTGTGGTTGCCCGACGCCGAGGCGACCGTGGTGACCATCCAGCTCACCGCAGACGACGGCCACCCCGAGGTCTCCGGCTGGGTGCGCTATCACAGCGACAGCAGGTTGCCCAGGGGAGTGTCGTCGGGACTGAACCGGCTCACCGGCCGCCAGCTGGCCGCGGTGCGCGCGAGCCTGCCTGCTCCGACGACTCGCCCACTGCTGGTCGTGCCCACTCGAGGACTGCTCCCCGACGACGACCTAGTGCTTCAGGTGGGCCAGGTGCGGGAGGACGCTGAGCGCTTGCTCGCGGGTCAATGAGCCGCCCGCAATCGACGGCGGAGGACGCCCGTAACGCAATGGTCGCCGGGCTGTTGGCGTCGGGAATCTCCGTCAACGGTCTTCAGCCCAGCCACAACCCGCAAGTGGCGCTGCGGATGTTCAGCACGGCCACCACGCTCGACCCGGCGATGTGCGACGCCTGGCTGGCACGGCTGTTGGCCGGTGACCAGAGCATCGAGGTGATCGCGGGAGCCTGGGCGGCGGTAAGCACGTTCGGCTGGGAGACCCGTCGGCTCGGCGTCACGGAAATGCAGTTTCATCCCGACGTCTCCGACGGGCTGTTTCTGCGGCTGGCGGTGCTCAGCGTGGAGTCGCTCGCGTGCGCGTACGCCGCGGTCCTCGCGGAGGCAAAGCGCTACGAGGAAGCCGCCGAACTGCTCGACCGCGTCGAGCCGCGCCAACCCATCGACGAAGAGCTGATCGCCTACGTGCGAGGGGTCCTCTACTTCCGTGCCGGACGATGGCCGGATGTCCTCGCGCAATTCCCCGAGGGAAAGATCTGGCGCAACCCCGAATTGAAGGCGGCCGGCGCGGCGATGGCGACCACGGCGCTGGCGTCGCTCGGCGTCTTCGAGGAGGCGGTGCGGCGCAGCCAAGACGCCATCGAGGCGGATCGGGTACCGGGAGCGGCCAACGTCGCGCTGTACACCCAGGGCATGTGCCTGCGACACCTCGGACGCGAGGAAGAAGCCGTCGAGGTGCTGCGCCGGGTGTACTCCCGCGACCCGAAGTTCGGCCCCGCCCGCGAAGCCCTCGACAACCCCAACTACCAGTTGGTGCTGACCGACCCCGAAACCATCGAGGCGCGCACCGACCCGTGGGACCCGGACAGCGCACCGACCCGCGCGCAGACCGAGGCGGCCAAGCAAGCCGAGACGGCGGCCAAGTACCTGGAAGAGGGTGACGCCGAGCTCAACGCCATGCTGGGCATGGAGCGAGCGAAGCGGGAAATCAAACTCATCAAGTCCACGACCAAGGTGAACCTGGCGCGCGCCAAGATGGGACTTCCGGTGCCGGTCACCTCGCGCCACACCCTGTTGCTGGGCCCGCCCGGAACGGGAAAGACCTCGGTGGCGCGTGCTTTCAGCAAACAACTGTGCGGGTTGACGGTGCTGCGCAAGCCCGTGGTGGTGGAGACCAGCCGCACCAAGCTGCTGGGCCGCTACATGGCCGACGCGGAGAAGAATACCGAGGAGATGCTCGAGGAAGCCCTGGGCGGAGCGGTCTTCTTCGACGAGATGCATACGTTGCACGAGAAGGGCTACCAACAGGGCGACCCGTACGGCAACGCGATCATCAACACCCTGCTGCTGTACATGGAAAACCATCGCGACGACCTGGTGGTCTTCGGCGCCGGCTACGCCAAGGCAATGGACAAGATGCTCGACGTGAACCAGGGTCTGCGACGGCGCTTTTCGACCGTGATCGAGTTCTTCAGCTACACGCCCGACGAGCTGGTCGCGTTGACGCGCCTGATGGGCCAGGAGAACGAAGACGTCATCACCGAGGAAGCAGCCGAGGCTCTGCTGCCGTCGTACACCAAGTTCTACTCCGACGAGAGCTACTCCGAAGACGGGGACCTGATCCGCGGCATCGACACACTCGGTAACGCCGGCTTCGTGCGAAACGTGGTGGAAAAGGCCCGCGACCACCGGAGCTTCCGCCTCGACGACGAGGACCTCGACGCGGTACTGGCCAGCGACACCACCGAATTCAGCGAGCTTCAGCTGCTGCGGTTCAAGGAACTCAGCGGTGATGATCTGCTCGAGGGCCTCAGCGCGGCAGTCGCGGAGAAGAAGTCGAGCTGAACGCCCGCTCACTAGACTCCTAACACGGCCGCGGGGCGGCCAAATGGATTTGGTGTGGCGGCGCAGTGAATTGTTGCGAACGCCTCGCAGCAAGCTTGACTCACTCTGTCTCGAATGCCACGATGGCCTGTGCAAGCACCTCGTTAGGTGAGGCTTCCATTACGGATATAGGCCACTGACCTCAAACGTCGAAAGACGCCCAGGGTCAGGACAGCTCTTCCCGGCTTAAGGGTTGAGCCCAAGTGGCTTCTGGCTTCGGCCGGATACGCAGTGTGGTGCCGAAGCTCTGATGAGAGGGGTGCCGGATCCGGCGAACGCGCCTGTGTCCCCATCCCTTCGTGCAGAATAAAGGCATATCGGTGTGCCCAGGCCGCAAGGAGGTGAGAACGAAATTAATCCCGGTGATAGTCCTATTTCTCGATCGATGACGTTTCGTTCGAGCCGGTCAAGGCTTCGCACTTGCCTGTCGGCTTGCACCGAGTCGCCTAGCCACGTTGCGCAATCGGTGTACGTCCTGGCAAGGGTCGCGCCTCCGGCTCACCCTTATTCCTGAGGAGAACTCCGATGACCTCTGCCGACGTACAGACCACTGCCGGTTCGTGTGCGGCCACCAAGGCAGCCAACGTAACGGCCACCTGTTAAGCGCCGAGGGGGAACCATGCTGGATTTTGCGGCGTTACCGCCGGAAGTCAATTCGACCAGAATGTATTCTGGCCCCGGGTCGGGGCCCTTGCTTGCCGCTGCCGCCTCCTGGAATGCGCTTGCCGCTGAAATGCGTTCCGCGGCAACCGATTACGAGTCGGTGCTCCGGGAACTGAGCAGCGCGGGCTGGATCGGTCCGTCGTCGGCGTCGATGTTGGCCGCGGCCGCGCAGTACCTGGCGTGGCTGAACGCCACTGCGGCCCAGGCCGAACAGACGGGTATGCAGGCTAACGCGGCCGCCACCGCTTTCGAGGCCGCGTTCGCCGCGACGGTACCCCCACCGGTCGTCGCGGCCAACCGTACTTTGCTGGCGAACCTGGTGGCCTCCAACATCTTCGGGCAGAACACCCCGGCGATCGCGGCCACCGAAGCTCAGTACATGGAGATGTGGGCGCAGGACGCCGGGGCGATGAACGGCTACGCGACCGCCTCGAACGCGGCTGCGCAGATGACACCGTTCACCTCGCCGCAGACGAACACCACTCCGGATGCGGCAACCGGA
Source organism: Mycobacterium sp. NGS40 (assembly GCF_059812735.1). NCBI lineage: Bacteria > Bacillati > Actinomycetota > Actinomycetes > Mycobacteriales > Mycobacteriaceae > Mycobacterium > Mycobacterium sp. NGS40. The sequence goes on along the minus strand of NZ_JCALDG010000028.1, from coordinate 43,451 downwards.
CAAAACCAGGCGGTCTCTCAGGCATTGAACTCAGCGACCGGGAACACGCAGTCGTTGTTGTCGGGTAACACCTTGTCTACCAATGACGTCAACGCCCCGGCCGCTCCGCAGGCGTCGGGATCGCTCTACGATTACCTCACCCAATTCTTCGGCAACACGAACAACACAGCCGCGGGCCAGTTCTTGAGCAGCAACTTCTTCGCCAACTCGATCCTGAACGGTTCGATCGCCGGCGGCCCGTTCAACCCGCAGTCCATCATCGGAACGGTCGAGGGCTTCAACTTCTTGCAGACGACGGCCACAACGCTCGGCGGTCTGGACGATTTCACTGGCGGTGCCGAGGCCGCAACCACCAGCCTGACGGCCAACTCGGTGGGGTCGGTGAGCATGGGTGGTGCTTCGGCGGGAATCGGTAATGCGCATCTGATCGGTTCGATGTCGGTACCGCCCAGCTGGAGCAACGCCGCCACGATCAGTGCCGGTCAGGGACCGGCGCCGGTCACCGGCCTCAGTGACATCGGGTCCGCCGGGACGCCGGCCGCGGGCGGACCGGGCGGTGTTGCCGGGCCGTTGGGTGGCACCGGGAAGAGGTTGCGCCGCGCCATCCCCAGGTACGGGTTTCGGCCCGTCGTCATGCCGCGCCCGCCGGCCGCCGGATAAGAGACTTCAGGAGGAGATGTCATGCTGAACTTTGGGGCGGTACCGCCGGAAGTCAACTCGGCCAAGATGTACGCCGGACCTGGGTCCGGATCGATGCTGGCCGCCGCGGCGGCATGGAACGCGGTCGCTGCTGAGATGCGTTCGGCGGCAAGCAATTACGAAGCGGTGATCAAGTCGCTGGTCAGCGAGGGCTGGCTGGGGCCGGCGTCGGCGAAGATGGCGGCCGCGCTGCAGCCGTATCTCGAGTGGATGAGCACCACCGCCGCGCAGGCCGAGCAGGCCGGCGCTCAGGCCAACGCGGCCGCTGCCGCGTACGAGGCCGCGTTCGCCGCGACGGTGCCTCCGCCGTTGGTGGCCGCCAACCGCACGCTGCTGGCGAACCTGGTGGCTACCAACATCATTGGCCAAAACAGCGGGGCGATCGCGACCACCGAGGCCCAGTACGGCGAGATGTGGGCGCAGGATGCCTCCGCGATGACCAGCTACACCGCGGCGTCGCGGGCCGCCACTGCGATGACGCCGTTCAGCGACCCGCAGTCCGACACCGCCCCGGCTGCAACGGTCCTGCAGGCCGACGCGGTCAACAACGCCAATGCCCTGGCCGCGCCGCTGGCTGCCGGCGCGGGGGACAGCATATTCACGCCCGGCTCGGGTTCGGACACCACCGGACTTTCCGGGTTGCTGAACATCTTCAGCAATTCAAACCCGAATCTGCTGGGTGCTTTCCTCAACAACAACAGCGTGTCCGGCCTGTCGAACGCCTTCACCACCAACGGCATTCTGAACCCGACGACGATCATCGATCCCGCCGCCACGGCGGCCGCGAACAGCGCCGTACAAAGCGCGACCACGTCAGGCTTAGAGGATCTGGCCGCCGGCCTCGGTGGCGCGGCTGCTGTGTCATCGACGACGAGCCTGCCGGGCGCGGCTGCCACCGCGGCGGTAGGACAGGCGAGTCTCGTTGGGGCCCTGTCTGTCCCGCCGACCTGGGCCGGCAGCGGAGCGACCGTCAGCACGGTTGCGGCCACGACTCAGGTCGGAGCCGGGGCGTACCACAGCTTTGGCGCCGCCACCCCGATGGTGATGGAAGAAGCCGGGGCAGTGGGCATGCCCGGGGTGCCGCTGGCCGGTGTTCCGGGTGCACACGAGGATGAGTTCGCGGACCCGATCTACGGGTTCCGGCCCCGCGTCATCGGGCGCCCACCCGCCGCCGGTTAACGACATATGAAGGCCCTACCGTTTCTGGCAAGCGTCGTCACCCTGATCGGCCTGGCCGCACCGGCACACGCCGATCCGGCTGACGACGCCTTCCTCGCGGCGCTCAACAACGCGGGCATCACCTATCACGACCCGGAGCACGCGATCAAAGCCGGCCAAAAGGTCTGCGACCTGGCCAATTCCGGGACCTCGCAGCTCGACATCATCCGCGACATCCGCGATCTCAACCCGGCATTCACCATGACGAAGGCCGCGCAGTTCGCCAAGGCGGCCGCCATGGCCTACTGCCCAGAACGCCTCTCCACCGACAGCGGCGGCAACGACCCCCGTGGTGCCGGCACCTACCCGGGCGGTGGCGATGGCGGCGGCGGTGGCGGCTGATCTCGCCCTTTCGCCCTCACAGCAAACCTTCAGATCTCAATAAGCGTCGTAGCAGTTCTACGTGTTTATGTTGGGTGAAATGTAGGGGAGCTGCATATGACCATTGCCTGCCAATTCGGCGCTGCCGTTGGACATCGCGCGTCGATCCGCGCCCAGGTCACCTCCTGCGCGGCCGAGCCCTAGCCCGGCACCGGCGATGCGCTTGCCGCAGGGGACTTTTGGCGCCGCACGAATCCTGTAGGCCTACAATCCCTAATGCCAGCGACCATTTCATGGTATCCATAATTCGCTGCCGGATGCCGTTCTAGGATAATTTCAGCTCGTATTTCTAACGACTCCCAAATTCGGCGCGCAGCCCGAATTACTGATGCACTTTCACGTTACACACAATTTTGTTTCTGGATGTACAGAATGAAAGGATGAAGTAAGTCACTATAGAGTCGGTTACAGTAGTATCGGATAACGGAAGCGCGATTGCGATGGTGTCACTCCGGCGCGGTATTTACCGAAATCTGGATATCCCAGGCAGTGCTGTCAGCATTCGCTAAATAGTGATTTCATACCATTTATAATGGGATTACTCCACTACACATGTTAGCTACATCACTTCGATGTTCTCACACTAGCGCTCCACGCTGTGACATTTCTTTTTTACAGCGCGATTACCGGTAGGGAACGTGCCGCGCATGATTTTTGCCGATAATATCCGCAACATCGAGCCCTTGTGGCGAATCACGACCGGACGAGAACCCGAGAGAATTTTAGCCGAGAGAGTTACGAACATGTTGTCGTTAAACACGTGTCATACAGCGCGGATTCGATGTATTTCATTAGAGCTGCGGCGCGTTTGCGGCGAGGGCCGCGAAACCGCGCCTACCATGGCGGCCAAATGAGGGAGCGGAGGTAAAAATGTTGGACTTCGGGGCGTTACCACCGGAGATCAACTCCGGTCGAATGTACGTTGGTGCGGGATCGGGGCCGATGTTGGCCGCCGCCGCCGCCTGGGACGAGTTGGCCGCGGAGCTGTTCTCCACGGCGGCGCAGTATGGCTCGACGATCCAGAGCCTCACCGTCGGACCGTGGACCGGCCCCTCCTCGATCGCGATGGCCGCCGCCGCCGCACCGTATGTGCAATGGATGAGCGCGACGGGGGCCCAGGCAGAGCAGGCGGGCATCCAGGCCAAACTTGCTGCGGGCGCGTACGAGGCGGCCTTCGCGGCGACGGTGCCGCCGCCTGTCATCGCGGCCAACCGCTCCCTGCTTGCGACGTTGATCGCGACCAACATCTTGGGACAGAACACGCCGGCGATCGCGGCCACCGAAGCCCAGTACATGGAGATGTGGGCGCAGGACGCCGCCGCGATGTACGGCTATGCCGGGTCGTCGGCGACGGCGTCACGGTTGCAGCCGTTCGCCGAGCCGCCGCAGACCACGAACGACTCCGGGACGGGGATGCAGACGGCCGCACTGGTTCAGTCGAGCTCTACCGCGGGCACCAATACGGCCCTACAACTCACCCAGGCCGCATCGACACCCGCGGCCGCGGCGGCGGCCCCGTCGACAGGATTGACCGTGCCGCCGGCGGTGAGCAACTGGAACACCATCTGGGGCGCTATCACCGGTGTCTTCTCACCCCAGTCGTGGAGCACCATCCCCGGCGGTCCATTCCTCTCCTTCGGACAGACGTACGCATGGGCACAAAACGGTCAGGCCGCCCAGGCCTATCTGGCCGGGCCGAAATTCATCTCGGGTCAATTGGAGCCGTTGACGAGGGGCGCCGCCGTGCGGCCCATGCTCAGCTCCGCCGTCAGCGAAGCTCAGGTCAGCGGGTCGATGGGTAAGTCAGCCCTGGTCGGAAGCATGTCGGTACCGCAGGGCTGGACCGAAGCCGCGCCGAACATCCGAATGCTCGCGCAGTCATTGCCCACCAATTTGGCTGCCGCGCCGGCCGCCTCGCTGATCGGCGAAGAAGGCGTTTTCAGCCAGATGGCGCTGTCCAGCCTGGCTGGCCGCGCCGTCGCCGCCACCGCGACCCACACGGTGAGCGGGAATGCCGCCACGGCATCCGCGCTCGGTGGTCTGGTGGCCGAGGCCGACCCCGCCGCCGCCACCATCATCGTCATACCGGCTCTGGAGGACTGATCGCGATGAACACGACGCACAGCCACCCGGCATGGTCCACCCGAATCGCGCCGTCAAGTAAGGGGTAACGACATGTTTTACGGAGCCTTTCCACCGGAGTTCAACTCGGGCCGGATGTACGCCGGTCCGGGAGCGGAGTCATTGGTGACGGCAGCGACGGCCTGGGAGAACCTGGCTGCCGAATTGCAGTCGATCGCGACCTCATACTCGTCGGTGATCTCGAATCTGACCACCGGGCCCTGGGTGGGCCCGTCATCGCTTGCCATGGCAGCCGCCGCGACTCCTTACGTCAACTGGATGCAACAAACCGCGGCGCAAGCCGCCCAAACCGCGGCGCAAGCGACGCAGGCCGCCGCCGCATATGAGACGGCCTTCGCCGCCCACGTGCCGCCTCCCTTGATTGCGGCCAACCGTGAACTGCTCGCGGAGCTGATGGCCACGAACCTCTTCGGGCAGAACACCGGGGCGATTGCTGCCACCGAGGCGCAGTACGGCGAAATGTGGGCCCAGGACGGCGAAGCGATGGATACGTACTTCGCCTCTTCTGCGACGGCGTCCAACAATCTGGAGGAATTCAGCCCGGCGCCGCAGACCACCAATGAGGCGGCCACGACCATGCAGGCGGCCGCGGTCACCTCGTCATCCAGTGCCGGCGCCGGGAACGCGGCGAATGCGGTGGCCGCTGCAGCCACCACGCCCAGCGGCTACACCGGTCCGCTGGCGTGGCTCGCGCAGCTGGCCACGGACTACCAGAACTTCTGGACGAACCTGCTGAATACCGTTCCAGGCGGGGCGAACTTTTACACGCAGTTCTACAACGCCTTGAAGATCCCGCTTGGCCTCACCACCCAGTACAACGACATTGGACTGCTGATCAACTTCCCCGTGTCGCAGTGGCTCAAGTTCGCCCCACCGGCGGCCTACGGCGCGCTGCCGAAAGATGCGCTGGGGGCCGGTCTGGGCGCGTTGGGCTTCAGCCGGGGCACACTGTTCGACTCCATCAGCCCGACGGCCGGTTTCGCACGTGGCACGTTGGTCGGATCGTTGACGGTCCCACCCAGCTGGGCCTCGGCCACCCCGGCAATCAGGACGGTGGCCGCCGCCCTGACTGCCGCGGGCCCCGAGGCGATCCCGGCGGCTGCCCTCGGTGAGGGCAGTTTGTTCAGTTCACTGGGGATGGCCGGGATGCTGGGCAGCGCGATGGGCGCTGGAGGTCCGACCGTGGTCAATGCCAGCGTCCGCGACCGGATGAAACCACTCAAAGACCTCAAGGACAAGAATTCGCCGGAGCACCTGAAACGTTTGGTGGCACAGATTTCGGAGAGGCCCGAAACAGTGCAGCATCACGACGTCGACGAGAAAGGCCTCGACGCACTGCTCGAGCAGCTGGCCAAGAAGCCGGGTATCCACGCGGTGCATCTGAAGAAGGGCAAGTCCAAGGTCGTTCCTTCCGAAGAAGCGCAATTAGGGTAGGGGACAAGTGACATGAAACGGTTACTGACAGCACTTGGCGTTGCCGCGATGATCGGCTTTGCGGCGCCGGCGTACGCGGATCCGATTCCGGAGCCCAACGGCGACGACGCGGGTTTCATTGCTGCTCTGCGCCAGGCCGGATTCAGCTTTTCCAGCGAGGGTGCTGCCGTCGCGGCCGGCAGGGCGGTGTGTTCCTGCCTGAACAACGGAGAGGACAATTTGGAGTTGCTCCACGACGTCAAGAGCCGCAATCCCGGGATGGACATGGAGATGGCATCGAATTTCGCGCTGATCTCGGCGAAATTCTATTGCCCGCACCAACTTTCGAAGGCGTGAGCGAGAGCCGGTTCCCCATGCGACCACTGCTCGCGCTATTCGGTGTTGCCGCGATGATCGGCTTGGCCGCGCCCGCGTACGGCGCTCCGGACGGCGGCTCCGACGACGCCGGCTTCCTTGCGACGGTACGCGGCGCTGGTATCACCTATACCGACTCGGGTCAGGCCGTCGCATTCGGAAAGGCGGTGTGCGGCTTGATGGGCGCCGGCAAATCCGGGCCGGAACTGATTCAGAACCTGCAGCGCAATAACCCCGGACTGACGACGGACCACGCCACCGTGTTCGTGGGAATAGCGGCGAAGTACTACTGCCCGCAGCGGCTCGCAAACAAACCGGCCTCGGCAGGGTAGCGACGCGGTAGACGGAAGTCTGCCCGGCGCAACGGGTTACGCCCGGGCGTCAGGGGCGCAACAGGTCAGGCTGGAATCCATCTGCCGTTTACCCGGTAGTGGTTAACTCGCCGCATCGCATTGGGAAATGCCGTCGGGGGAAGGAGTCCGGTATGTCGCAGACGTTGAGCGTCGCCGATTTCGCGCTCCGGCTGGGCGTCGGGGTGGGGTGTGGCGCCCTGATCGGGATCGAACGGCAGTGGCGGGCACGCCGGGCCGGTCTGCGGACCAACGCGCTGGTGGCTGCGGGTGCGACCCTGTTCGTGCTGTATGCGGTCGCCACCCCGGACAGCAGCCCCACCAGGGTCGCGTCCTATGTGGTGTCCGGTATCGGCTTCCTCGGCGGCGGGGTGATCCTGCGCGAGGGTGTCAACGTCCGGGGCCTCAACACCGCCGCCACCTTGTGGTGCTCCGCGGCGATAGGTGTGCTGGCCGCCTCCGGGAACTTGGTGTTCACGTTGATCGCCACTCTGGCCGTCATCACCATCCACGTGGTGGGCCGCCCACTGGGGCGAGTCATCGACCATGACAACGACGCCGAGGAAGACGAAGGCCGCCAACCCTTTCTGGTGCAGGCGATCTGTCGCCCGAAATCCGAGAAGTACGCCCGGGCGCAGCTGGTCCAGCACGCCAGCAGCAACGACCTGACGCTGCGCGGCATCCACACCGGGCACTCCGACGATGACGAGATCACCTTGACCGCACACCTTCTCGTGGATGGTCATACACCGGCCAAGCTCGAGCGTTTAGTCGCCGAGCTATCCCTGCAGCCCGGAGTTCGCGCGGTGCAGTGGTACGCCGGCGACGAGGCGCAGGCCGACTGACAGCTACGGCCGCGCCTGCAACTCCGGTGCGGCCGCGGCCAACAGGTCGGCACGGATGCCGGTCGATGGGGGATAGATCCGCTTGGAATTGATGGTCCGCTTGGTCTCCTTGGCGTCCGCGCCCGTGGCGACAACCACGCGGTCCCACCCCTCGGTGTAGACGGCGCCAGCCGGTCCAAGATCGAGGACCGTTACATACCAAGGGATTCGGAGGGCAAGCATCGGCTCGCCGCACAGATCGCTGATGACGTTGTAGCCGGCATAACGACCCATCGGCCGCCCATGCTGACACGACATCACCGACAGGTGCTCGTCATCCATGCGGGCCGCCGCCACATCACCCGCGGCGAAGACCGACCCGACCCCGATCACCCGCAGATAGTCATCGACGGGCACCCGGCCCGAGCTGTCGCGCTCGACCGGCAACTGCTCGGTCAGCGAGCTCGCCCTCATCCCGGCGCACCACACCACCGTGGCCGCCGCCAGCTGCTCACCCGAGGACAGGGTCACACCGTTAGAGCTGACCGCATCGACACCGACCCCAGTCCTCGTCTGGATCCCGTTGTCCGACAGCGCTTTTTCTATTATCGGCCGCGCCGCAGCCCCCATATCGGATCCGACCAGTGGATTTCGGTCGACGAGAATCACCCGGGGATGCCCGGGGAACAGCGCGCGCAACCGGTTCGGCAGCTCGCATGCCGTCTCGATGCCGGTCAGTCCGGCGCCGACCACAACGACCGTCGCCGCCGCCGCCGGCGGATCGTCGGCGAGCCGTTGCAGATGCCGTTGCAGCGCGACCGCGCCGGCATAGGTGTCGACGTCAAAACCGAACTCCCGCAGCCCCGGCACCGCGGGTTTGAGCACCCGGCTACCCGAGGCCAGCACCAGCCGGTCGTAACCGTACGTCGCACCATCGGCCGTGCCGACAGTGCGCGCGCCGGCGTCGATCGCGGTCACCTCCGTCACGACGTGGGCCACCCCGACGGGGTCCAGGAGCTCGGCCAGCGGGAGGTGGCAGGCACTCAAGTCGGCCTCGTAGTTGCGGACCCGGATGTCGTGGAACGGCGTAGCGCTGAGCACGGTGACATCGACGGTCCCCGCCGGAACCGCGAGCTCGTCGAGTCGCCGGGCAGCGCCCAACGCTGCCCACAATCCCGCGAATCCGGAGCCGATGATCAGCACCGCCGCCTTGTCTGCCATCAGCCACAGTCTGGACTGTCCGGCGGCCGGTGCAACAGATCGGCTGATGACCACGGTGCGCGAGGTCGTAACCTGTCTGGGTGAGTGCGATTACCGGGTTTTTGGCCGTGCTGCCCCCGCAGCTGCGGGACCCGGTGCTGTTCGCGATTCCGTTCTTCCTGCTGCTGCTGATTCTCGAGTGGACCGCGGCGCGCAAGCTCGACCGGCTGGTGGCCGCCGACGGGGATCCCCGGCCGGCGTCCGGAGCGTATTTGAACCGCGATTCGTGGGCCAGCATCTCGATGGGGCTGGTTTCGATCGCCACTACCGCCGGCTGGAAGAGCTTGGCCCTGTTCGGGTATGCCGCGATCTATGCCTACCTGGCGCCGTGGCACCTGCGGGCAGACCAGTGGTACACCTGGGTGATCGCGATCCTCGGCGTCGACCTGCTGTACTACGCCTACCACCGAATCGCCCACCGGGTGCGGCTGATCTGGGCCACTCACCAGGCCCACCACTCCAGCCAATACTTCAACTTCGCGACCGCCCTTCGGCAGAAGTGGAACAACAGCGGCGAGATCCTGATGTGGATTCCGTTGGCGCTGTTGGGGATTCCACCCTGGATGGTGTTCTTCGCCTTCTCTATCAGTTTGATTTACCAGTATTGGGTGCACACCGAGCGGATCGGTAAGCTCGCGCGACCGATCGAGTTCGTTTTCAATACGCCGTCACACCACCGCGTGCACCACGGCATGGACAAGGTGTACCTCGACAAAAACTACGGCGGCATCCTGATCATCTGGGACCGCCTGTTCGGCAGCTTCCAGGCCGAGCTGTTCCGCCCGCATTACGGTCTCACCAAGCAGGTGGACACCTTCAACATCTGGAAGCTGCAGACGCGCGAATACGTCGCGATCGCGCGCGACTGGCGCTCGGCGAGCCGGTTGCGCGACCGGCTGGGTTACGTATTCGGACCGCCCGGCTGGACTCCGCGCCCGGCCGCTGTCACCGACGATTCCGTTCGGTTGGCGACGTCGTCGTAGCTGACGTCGCTGTAACGCTAGCCCGGGCTAGCGCGAAAAGGTCGATGACGAAACAGTAACGACGTAATCTCAACTTGTGGTCGGAGCACCAGCCGGCCTTGACGGAACGGAGTCCGTCCATGGTGTACCGCATGGCACTTCGCGTACTGGCTGCGACGATCGCCGCCCTGGCCTGCACCTCAGGCTTGCCGGCAGCCACCGCCCACGCAGACCCGGTGGTGGTGTCCCCGGGTATGGAGATCCTGCAGGACAACCGGCTGTGCACCCTGGGCTACGTCGATCAGGCCGCGAGAATCGCCTACACCGCCGGGCATTGCCGCAGCACCGGAAACATCGTCACCGACAGAAACCGCAACCCGATCGGCCATCTCGCGACCTTCCGCGACGACACCCCCAGCGGCTCGACCGTAGCCGTCGACCAGGCCATCAGCGACTACGAAGTGATCGCCCTGGACCCCAACATTGCGCTGAACAACACCCTGCCGGGCGGACGGCCGCTGGTGTCGAGCCCTAACGTGGCGCTGCAGCCCGGGCAAGCGGTCTGCCACTTCGGCGTCTCCACCGGTGAGACCTGCGGGACCGTCGAAGCGGTGAACAACGGTTGGTTCACCATGTCCCACGGCGTCCAGAGCCATCCGGGCGACTCCGGCGGACCGGTGTATCTGGCCTCGGCCGCCGGTCCGGGGCAGATCGTCGGGATCTTCAACAGCATGTGGGGTGACTTTCCCGCGGCGGTGTCGTGGCGGTCCACTTCCGAGCAGGTCCACCAGGACATGGCGGGGCAACTCAACGGCGGCTGACGCGCGTCACCACGACCCGAGCACGAACACCGGTATGGACGGGGCGCCCGCGCGGAACTCGTCCTCCGTCGAATCCGGCGTCAGGCCCGCAACGTAGCCCTTGACCTGCCAGTACCACCGGTCCAGGTAGCGCCTCAACACCGGGGGCTTGGCCGCATCCTCGACCTCGGTGGCCGTCAGGCGTTTGCGACGCCACCGCGGCCCGACCTCGACGACCCCGGCCGCGCGCACGTTGCGCGCCCATTGGGTATTGCCCCGCGGCGAAACCAGATAGGCCACGCCGTCAATGGTCAACAGGTTGATCACCACCGAGCGGGCCTTTCCCGATTTGCGCCCGCGGACGCGCAGCGCCCGGGTCCCCGCGATGCTGACCCCGAGTTCGGCGAGCCAGCGGATCACGGTGTTACCGGCGCGGGCGACACGGTTGGGTTCCTCGTAGCGGGTGGACATGGTGGATCCTCTCGGCCGGCCCAGAAACGGAGAGCAGTGCTCTCACACTTGATCACGTTGGCACAACACTCGCCGAAATGCAAGAGCGGTGTTCTCGGTTCGTGTAACACTGATGACGTGGGCAAACGCCAGGAGTCGCGGGAACAGATCGAGGCGCGCATCGTCGAGCTGGGCCGTCGGCACCTGGTCGATCGCGGCGCGGCCGGGCTGTCGCTCCGTGCGATCGCCCGCGATCTGGGCATGGTCTCCTCGGCGGTGTACCGGTATGTGTCCAGCCGAGACGAACTGCTCACCCTGCTCCTGATCGACGCCTACTCCGACCTGGCAAACACGGTGGATCGAGCCCGCGACTCCGCCGACGAAGTGTGGAGCCACGACCTCGTCGCGATCGCCCGGGCGGCGCGCCGCTGGGCCGTCGAGCATCCCGCCCAGTGGGCTCTGCTCTACGGCAGCCCGGTGCCCGGATATCACGCGCCCGCGGAACGCACCGTCGGAGTCGGCACCCGCGTAGTGGGAGCCATCTTCGATGCCATCGCCGCCGGGATCACCACCGGGGACGTCCGGCTGACCAATACCACTGTCCCGCAACCGATGTCATCGGATTTCGACCGGATCCGGCAAGAGTTCAGCTTTCCCGGCGACGACGCCGTCATCGCCAAGTGCTTCTTGTTCTGGGCCGGGGTAGTGGGCGCCATCAGCCTCGAGGTGTTCGGACAATACGGCACCGACACCCTGACCGACCCGGAAGCCGTCTTCAACACCCAGCTCGAGCTGTTGGTGGACATGCTCGCCCAGCACTGACCCACCGCACCGGCCCGAATTAGAACGTGTTCACCCGGCTGTTCCGGACACCGATCGCCGGATTGCGGCAAAGAATTTAAGGACCTTTCAAGGGGCCGACAGACTGGGCTATCCTGCCAAACGATGACGCTACCCGTTCAATCACCGATACAGATCGCCTGGGTCACCCGAAACCTGGACGCCACCGAAACGGCTCTCACCGGCCTGTTAGGCGTCCGGAAATGGGTCCGGATACCAGACGTGCACTTTGCTCCGGACAGCTGCAGCTACCGCGGCAAGCCGGCCGACTTCGTCGCCCACATCTCCTTGAGCTACCTCGGCGACATGCAGCTGGAGCTCATAGAACCGGTCAGCGGGGAGAACATCTATAGTGAATTTCTTCGTGACGCCGGACCAGGTTTGCACCACCTCTGCATGGCGGCCGAAACCCCCGAGCAATTCGACGCGGCGCTGGCCGACGCCGCCAACCACGGCGCCGAAGTGGTGCAGCAGGGCGTGATGCCCGGCGGCATCCAATTCGCGTACATCGCAGCGCCTCAGGCGGGTGTGCCGTTTGTGGAGATCGCGTACATCTCGCCCGAGATGAGGGCGTTTTACGACTACATCAAACAGGAGCAAGGGTGAGCCGCGCCGGCGACGATGCAGCGCGCAGCAATGAGGAGGAGTGGCGCCGATGAGCACCGAGATTCCAGCAACGGTCAAGGCGGACACCGTGACGTCGTGGTCCGACGACGTCGACGTCCTCGTGATCGGCTTCGGCATCGGCGGAGGCTGCGCCGCGGTGAGTGCGGCGGCCGCCGGTGCGCGGGTGCTGGTCCTCGAGCGCGCCGCCACAGCCGGCGGAACCTCCTCCATGGCCGGCGGCCACTTCTACCTGGGCGGCGGCACCGCGGTCCAGCAGGCCACCGGCCAGGACGACACTCCCGAGGAGATGTACAAGTACCTCGTCGCGGTTTCTCGCGAGCCCGATCTCGAGAAGATTCGGGTGTACTCCGACGACAGCGTCGAGCACTTCAATTGGCTGGAGGATCTGGGCTTCCAGTTCGAGCGCAGCTACTACCCGGGAAAGGTAGTCGTCCCACCGGGGACCGAGGGTCTGAGCTACACGGGCAACGAAAAAGTGTGGCCCTTCTGCGAGCAGGCCAAGCCCGCACCGCGCGGACATTCGGTCCCGGTGCCCGGTGAGTTGGGTGGCGCGGCGATGGTCATCGACCTGTTGGTCAAACGCGCCGCCGACTTGGGGGTGCAGGTGCGCTACGAGACCGGGGCGACCAACCTCGTTATCGACGACAACGGCGCGGTGGTCGGCGTCGCCTGGAAGCACTTCACCGAAACCGGTGCGATCAAAGCAAAGTCGGTCATCATTGCCGCCGGTGGTTTTGCGATGAACCCGGAGATGGTCGCCGAGTACACCCCCGCACTGGCCCAGGAACGGAAAACCAAGCACCACGGCATGGTGGCGCCCTACATCCTGGGCAACCCCAACGACGACGGCCTGGGCATCAGGATGGGCGTCTCGGCGGGTGGAGTCGCCAAGAACATGGACGACTTGTTCATCACCGCGGCGGCGTATCCGCCCGCGATTCTGCTGACCGGCGTAATCGTCAACAAGGACGGCCAGCGCTTCGTCACCGAGGACTCCTACCATTCGCGCACCTCGGCATTCGTCCTCGAACAGCCGGAGCAGACGGCCTACCTGATCGTCGACGAGGCGCACACCGAGATGCCGGAAATGCCGCTGATCAAATTCCTCGACGGCTACGAGACCATCGCCGAATTGGAGGACGCGCTGGGTATCCCCGGCGGCAACCTGGCCGCCACCCTGGACCGCTACAACGAGTTCGCGGCCAAGGGGGAGGACCCGGATTTCCACAAGCAACCGGAATACCTTGCGGCACAGGACAATGGGCCCTGGGCTGTCTTCGACCTCTCGTTGGGCCGGGCCATGTACTCGGGGTTTACGATGGGCGGGCTGGCCACGTCGGTGGACGGTGAGGTGTTGCGCGAAGACGGCACGCCGGTGCCCGGCCTCTACGCGGTCGCGGCGTGTGCGTCCAACATCGCCCAGGACGGCAAGGGCTACGCCAGCGGCACCCAGCTCGGCGAGGGCTCGTTCTTCGGTCGCCGCGCCGGAACGCACGCGGCGCACGCCGCGGGCGCATAGGCGCGTTACGGCACCGCGCCGGAACGCACGCGGCGCACGCCGCGGGCGCGTAGGCGCGTTACGGCACCGCGCCGGAACGCACGCCGCTCAACACGGCGTGGACGCGTAGCACTACACCGTCGCGGGCTCCTGGCCGACCGGTCCGAGCTGCCAACGGCCGCCGCCGAGCAGTTGCAGCTCTTGTTCGTGATGCTGCTCGACGGTGTGGCGATGGCTGACGCTGACCACGACGCACTCCGGAAGTTCGTTGCGCAGTAGTTGATACAGCGCGAATTCCAGCCCCTCATCGAGCGCGGAGGTGGCCTCGTCGAGGAAGACGGCGCGCGGCTTGGTGAGCAGAATTCGGGCGAAGGCAACACGCTGCTGCTCACCCGGCGAGAGCACCTTGGCCCAGTCCTGCTCTTCGTCGAGCCGTTGGATCAGCGGGGCCAGGGCCACCTTCGTCAGCACCTCGTGCAGCTCGCCGTCGCTGATGGATTCCGGCGGATTCGGGTAGCACACCACGCCACGCAGACTGCCCAGCGGCACGTATGGCAACTGCGAGAGGAACATGGTCGCGTTGTCGCCGTCCGGGCGGCACAACGTTCCCGAGGCGTACGGCCACAGTTCGGCCAGACTGCGCAGCAGCGTGGTCTTGCCGGCGCCGGAACGGCCGGTGATCACCAGCGAGTCGCCGGTGTCCAGCTCGACGTCGAGCGAATCGATCAGCTGATCTCCCGCCGGCGTGCGGACCTCGATTCCGGCCAGCTCGACCGCTTTGTCCTGGCTCGGTTTGACCAGCACCGCGGGCAGCGCGCGGCCCTGGGCATTGGCGTCGACCAACCCGTGCAACCGGATGATGGCGGCGCGGAACGACGCGAACGCGTCGTAGTTGTTCCGGAAGAAGGACAGCGAGTCGTGGATGTTGCCGAAAGCCGTTGCCGTCTGTCCCACGTCGCCGAAGTTGATCTTGCCGGCGAACAATCGCGGTGCCTGAATGATCCACGGCAGCGGCACAATCGCCTGCGACACCGACCAGTTCCAGCCGTTGAAGATGATGGTCCGGCGGACGAACTTGCGATAGTTGTCGATGATCGGGGTGAAGCGCCGCCATAACTGTGACCGCTCCACCCGCTCGCCGCGGTAGAAGCCGACCGCTTCCGCGGCGTCACGCAGCCGCACCAGCGCATACCGGAACGCGGCGTTGAGCTTCTCGTTGTTGAAGCTGAGCCAAATCAGCGGGCGCCCAAGCCAAAACGCGACGATTGTTGCGATCAGCACATACACCAGCACGGTCCAGAACATGGCCCGCGGCAACGTGATACTGAAAAGGGTCAGGTCTCCGGACAGGTTCCACAGGATGGCGGCGAACGAGATCACCGACGCGACCGCGTTGACGGCCCCGAACAGCAGGGTGCCGCCGGTGCCGTTGGACGGATTGTTCGGAGTGCCACCGGCGTTGGCGGTGAAGATGTCGATATCCTGCTGGATCCGCTGGTCAGGATTGTCAATCGTGTTGTCGATGAACAGATCTCGGTAATAGGCCTTGCCGTGCAGCCAGTCATCGGTCAGGTGAGCTGTCAGCCAGATGCGCCACGCGATCATGAACCGCTGAGTGATGTAGATGTCGAGCATGAATCGGACGACGTAGAGAGTGGCCAGTATGCTGAAAATCCACAGCGACATGTAAAAGCCGTGAATACCAGACTGTTTGACGGTGTCATCGCCGGCGGCCATGCCCTGGACCGCGATCTGAACCGACGTGTACAGGTCGTTGCCCTGGTAACTGAGCAGCACCGTCAGCCGTACCGCAAGCAGCACCGACAGCAGCAGCACCCCGAGTACCAGCCACACCCTGACACTGGCCGGGCCGACGAAATACCCGTGGGTGATCCGCCAGAACTGGCGGCCCCACGGTGTGAAGAACCTGAACGCTGCCAGCACGACGATCAGACACACGGCGCCGATCGCCCAGGCGATGGCGACCCATTGCAACGAGTCCACAAGTGCCGACGACCAGTTGATGGATGGCTTGAATAGCGTGGGACCCAACTTCGACGTCTCCTTGCTATCGAGGCATCTCGAGGAGCCTCGTGGCGAATGCTTCCCCGCGAAGGTACCCGAGACCGGCCGATAGGCTGCCAGCATGAGCATCGACGCTCCGTCCAGCCAGATTGTCCATGCCGGCCGGTTGATCGCCCGGCGCCTGCGGGCCAGCGGTGTCGACACCGTCTTCACGTTGTCGGGCGGCCACCTGTTCTCCATGTACGACGGCTGCCGCGACGAGGACATTCGACTCGTCGACACCCGCCACGAACAGACCGCGGCGTTCGCCGCCGAGGGTTGGTCGAAGGTGACCAGGGTGCCGGGCGTGGCCGCGCTGACCGCGGGCCCCGGCGTCACCAACGGCATGAGCGCGATGGCGGCCGCGCAGCAAAACCAGTCGCCGCTGGTGGTGCTCGGCGGACGGGCACCGGCGCAGCGCTGGGGCATGGGCTCGCTACAGGAGATCGACCACCTGCCGTTTGTGGCACCGCTGGCGCGCTTTGCGGCTACCGCGCAGTCCGCCGCCGACGCGGGCCGACTGGTCGACGAGGCGCTGCGGGCCGCCGTCGGCGCGCCGTCAGGAGTCGGATTCGTCGACTTTCCGATGGATCACGTGTTCGCCGTCGCCGAGGACGACGGCCGCCCCGGCGCGCTCACCGTGCCACCACCGCCACAAGCTCCGGATGGCAACGCGCTGGATCGCGCCGCGCAGCTGCTGGCGGGTGCGCGGCGGCCGGTGATCATGGCGGGCACCAACGTGTGGTGGGGACACGCCGAGGCGGCGCTGCTTCGGCTGGCCGAGGAGCGCCGGATCCCGGTGCTGATGAACGGGATGGCCCGCGGCGTCGTGCCCGCCGATCACCCGCTGGCGTTCTCGCGGGCACGTGCCAATGCGCTGGGCGAGGCGGACGTCGCGCTGGTCGTCGGGGTGCCGATGGACTTCCGGCTCGGCTTCGGCAAGGTGTTCGGACCGGAAACCCAGCTCGTCGTCGCGGATCGGGCCGAACCCGACCGGGAGCATCCGCGGCCGATCGCGGCGGGCCTGCACGGCGACCTGACGGGCATTCTCTCGGCGTTGTCCGGGAGCGCAGGTGATCACGACGACTGGATCGCGTCGCTGCGGTCGGCCGAGACCGCCGCCCGTGATCAGGAGACCGCCGATCTGGGCGACGACCGAATCCCGCTGCACCCGATGCGCGTGTACGCCGAATTGGCGCCGATGCTGGACCGCGACGCGATCGTGGTCATCGATGCCGGCGACTTCGGCTCCTACGCCGGCCGGATGATCGACAGTTATCTGCCCGGCTGCTGGCTGGACAGCGGCCCGTTCGGCTGCCTGGGTTCGGGCCCCGGCTACGCCCTGGCCGCCAAACTGGCCCATCCCGAGCGTCAGGTCGTGCTGCTGCAGGGCGACGGCGCCTTCGGCTTCAGCGGCATGGAGTGGGACACCCTGGTGCGCCATCAGGTTCCGGTCGTATCGGTGATCGGCAACAACGGAATCTGGGCGCTGGAAAAGCACCCGATGGAGGCGATCTACGGCTACTCCGTGGTGGCGGAGCTGCGTCCGGGCACCCGCTACGACGAGGTGGTGCGCGCCCTGGGCGGCCACGGCGAGCTGGTCGCGGCGCCCGTCGAGCTGCGTCCCGCGCTGGAGCGCTCGTTTGCCAGCGGCCTGCCCGCGGTCGTCAACGTGCTCACCGACCCGAGCATCGCCTATCCGCGCCGAAGCAACCTGGCCTGACGGGGTCAGCGCAGCTCACCGCGTACCGTTGACCTGTGCCAAAGACCATCCGCACCCAACCGGGCCGCCTGAGCAGCAGATTCTGGAAGCTACTCGGCGCCAGTACGGAAAAGAACCGCTCGCGCTCGCTCTCGCAGGTCAGCGACTCCTCGGAATACGACGAGAAGGCAGCCGACCTCCCCGACGAGAAACTGCGCAAGGCGACCGGGTTGCTCAACCTCGACGATCTCGCGGACTCCGACGACATCTCGCAGTTCCTGGCGATCGCGCGGGAGGCCGCGGAGCGGTCAACGGGTTTGCGGCCCTTCGACGTTCAGCTGCTGGGTGCGCTGCGCATGCTCGACGGCGACGTGATCGAGATGGCGACCGGCGAGGGCAAGACCCTGGCCGGCGCGATCGCGGCCGCCGGATACGCGATCGCCGGCCGGCACGTCCATGTGGTGACCATCAACGACTACCTGGCCCGCCGGGACGCGGAATGGATGGGCCCGCTGCTCGAGGCGATGGGTCTGACGGTGGGCTGGATCACCGCGGAGTCGACGAGCGAGGAACGCCGCGCCGCCTACGACTGCGACGTCACCTACGCCTCGGTCAACGAGATCGGCTTCGACGTCCTGCGGGATCAGCTGGTGACCGACGTCGACGACCTGGTGTCGCCGAATCCCGATGTGGCCCTAATCGATGAGGCCGATTCCGTGCTGGTCGACGAGGCGCTGGTGCCGTTGGTGCTGGCCGGCACCACGCACCGGGAAACGCCGCGGCTCGAGATCATCAAACTGGTCGGCGAGCTCGCCCCGGAGATCGATTACGACACCGACTCCGACAGCCGCAACGTACACCTCACCGATGTCGGCGCACGCAAGGTCGAAAAGGCGCTCGGCGGCATCGACCTCTACTCCGAGGAGCACGTCGCCACCACCCTGACCGAGGTGAACGTGGCGCTGCACGCCCACGTGCTGTTGCAGCGCGACGTGCATTACATCGTCCGCGACGATGCGGTGCACCTGATCAACGCCTCGCGTGGCCGCATCGCGCAACTGCAGCGCTGGCCGGACGGCCTGCAGGCCGCCGTCGAGGCTAAGGAGGGCATCGAGACCACCGAGACCGGCGAGGTGCTCGACACCATCACGGTGCAGGCGCTGATCAACCGCTACACGACGGTGTGCGGAATGACCGGGACCGCGCTGGCCGCCGGGGAGCAGCTGCGTCAGTTCTACAAGCTTGGTGTGTCACCAATCCCGCCGAATACTCCCAACATTCGCGAGGACGAGACCGACCGGGTCTACATCACCGCCGCGGCCAAGAACGACGCGATCGTCGAGCACATCGCCCAGGTGCACGAGACCGGACAGCCGGTGCTGGTCGGCACCCGCGATGTGGCCGAGTCCGAGGAGCTGCACGAGCGCCTGGTCCGCCGCGGGGTGGCGGCGGTGGTGCTCAACGCCAAGAACGACGCCGAGGAGGCTCAGGTGATCGCCGAGGCCGGCAAGTACGGCGTCGTCACGGTGTCCACCCAAATGGCCGGGCGCGGAACCGATATCCGCCTCGGCGGATCAGACGAAGCCGACCACGACCGGGTCGCCGAGCTGGGCGGGCTGCACGTGGTCGGCACCGGCCGCCACCACACCGAGCGGCTGGACAACCAGCTGCGCGGCCGGGCCGGACGTCAGGGCGACCCCGGTTCGTCGGTGTTCTTCTCCAGCTGGGAGGACGACGTCGTCGCGGCCAACCTCGACCGCAACAAGCTGCCGGAGCAGACCGACGAGGACGGCCGGATCGTCAGCCCCAAGGCAGCCGGGTTGCTCGACCACGCCCAGCGCGTCGCGGAGGGCCGCATGCTCGACGTGCACGCGAACACCTGGCGGTACAACCAACTGACCGCCCAGCAGCGGGCCATCATCGTGGATCGTCGAAACACGTTGCTGCGCACCGCAACCGCGCGCGAAGAGTTGGCCGAGCTGGCGCCGAAGCGGTACGAGGAGCTGTCCGAGCAGATCTCGGAAGAACGCCTGGAGACCATCTGCCGGCAGATCATGCTCTACCACCTGGACCGCGGCTGGGCCGACCACCTGGCGTTCCTGGCCGACATCCGCGAGAGCATCCACCTGCGCGCGCTGGGCCGGCAGAACCCGCTCGACGAATTCCACCGGATGGCGGTCGACGCGTTCGCGTCGCTGGCCGCCGACGCGATCGAGGCGGCTCAGCAGACGTTCGAAACCGCCAACATCCTCGAGAAGGAGCCCGGCCTGGATCTGTCCAAGCTGGCGCGACCGACGTCGACGTGGACCTACATGGTCAACGACAACCCGCTGTCCGACGACACGCTGTCCACGCTGAGCCTGCCCGGGGTATTCCGCTAAACGGCGTCGCGCGGCTCGTCCCGCGGTGCGGACCACATTGTCACCGAGCTAATGTCACGCCTCATGGAGCCGGTTCCGCCAGACCGGGTGCTGACAGTGCCCAACCTGTTGAGCGCGCTGCGCCTGGTCCTCATCCCGGTGTTCATCTACCTGCTGTTGGTCGCACACGCCAACGGCTGGGCGGTGGCGATCCTGATGTTCAGCGGCGCCTCCGATTGGGCCGACGGCAAGATCGCCCGCTCGCTGAATCAGTCGTCGCGACTGGGCGTGCTGCTGGACCCGGCGGTCGATCGGCTCTACATGGTGACCGTTCCCGTCGTGCTGGCGATCAGCGGCATTGTGCCGTGGTGGTTCGTGATCACCCTGATCGTGCGTGACGCACTGCTGGCGGCGACGCTGCCGCTGCTGCACAGTCGCGGATTGACAGCGCTGCCGGTGACCTACTTCGGCAAGGCCGCGACATTCGCCTTGATGTCCGGCTTCCCGCTCGTGCTGCTGGGCACCTGGGACACGTTGTGGAGCCGGGTGATCGGCGCCTGCGGTTGGGGCTTTCTGATCTGGGGTATGTACGCCTACCTGTGGTCATTCGTCCTGTACGCGGTGCAGATGGTCCTGGTGATGCGACGAATGCCCAAGGTCACCCATCACGCGGCGACCGCCCGCAAAGCGGGTGAGCATGGCTGAACCGGATCGCCTGCTCGGCGGCTACGACCCCAACGCGGGCCGCAGCGCGCACGCCGCCGCGCGCCCCACACTGATTCCGGTGCCCTCGCTGTTGCGCGCGCTGCTGTCGGAGCATCTGGATCCCGGATACGCCGCGGCAGCGCAGCGGCGCGCCGCTGCGGGCGCACCGCAGCGTGGTCGCACCCGCTGGTTCTGGCAAGCCCTGGCGGCAATGCTCGTCGCCACGGTCTTCGCCGCCGCGGTCGCGCAAGCCCGTTCGGTCGAGCCGGGTGTGCGCACCGCTCAGCAGCTGCTGGCGCGCAGCGTGCGATCGACGGAAGAATCCGACACGAAATTGGCTCAGCAGCGCAGCATGCTGTCGCGCAAGGTCTACGACGTGCAACGGCTCGCGCTGGCCGACGACGCCGAGGGCCAGCGCCTGCTGAGCCGGCTGGACAGTCTCAGCCTGGCGGCGGCCAGCACAGCGATCATCGGTCCCGGCCTGACCGTGAAAGTGACCGATCCCGGTGCCAGCCCGAACCTTTCCGACGTGTCCAAGCAGCGCGTGAACGGGAGCCGGCAAATCATCCTCGACCGCGACCTGCAACTCGTGGTCAATTCGTTGTGGGCCAGTGGCGCCGAGGCGATCTCGGTCGGTGGGGTGCGTATCGGGCCGAATGTGACGATCCGCCAGGCCGGGGGAGCGATCCTGGTCGACAACAACCCCACCAGCAGCCCGTACACGATCCTCGCGGTCGGGCCGCCGAACGGGATGCGGGACGTCTTCGAGAACAGCCCCGGTTTGCAGCGCCTCAGGCTGCTGGAGGTCTCCTACGGTGTCGGCATCACCGTCGACGTCTCCGACGGTCTCTCGCTGCCGGCCGGATCGGTCCGGGAAGTCAAGTTCGCCAAGCAGATTGGGCCCTAGTGAGAAAAGTCCTCGCATGATCGGTATCGCGGCGCTTGTGGTCGGCATCGTGTTGGGCCTGGTTTTCCACCCCGCCGTGCCCGAGGTCGTCCAGCCGTATCTGCCCATCGCGGTGGTCGCCGCGCTCGACGCGGTCTTCGGCGGGCTGCGGGCCTACCTCGAGCGGATCTTCGACTCCAAAGTCTTCGTGATTTCGTTCGTGTTCAACGTCTTTGTCGCTGCGCTGATCGTCTACGTCGGCGATCAGTTGGGCGTGGGCACGCAGTTGTCCACGGCCATCATCGTCGTGCTGGGCATCCGGATCTTCGGCAATGCCGCCGCGTTGCGGCGCAGGCTGTTCGGGGCGTAACGGGAATGAGCCAGGATCCGCCCGACGGCGTGGCCGACGAAAGTCGGGACGCGCCAACCCGACACGACGATCCGAGGCCCGGGGCCGACGATGCCGCACAGCATGGTCGTCACGAATTACCGGCGCACAGCCCGCGCCCCGAGATCGGCGCGGTCGGGCGGACCGGGCGATCGCGGCTGATGTTCGGAACGCTGGCGGTCCTGCTCTGTCTGCTGCTGGGAGTCGCGATCGTCACCCAGGTCCGCCAGACCCGGTCGGGCGACTCGCTGGACACCGCGCGTCCGGCGGATCTGCTGGTGCTGCTTGATTCGTTGCGGCAGCGCGAGGGCACGCTGAACGGCGAGGTCAACGAGCTGCAGAACACGCTGAATTCGTTGCAGGCGTCCGGCAACACCGATCAGGCCGCGATCCAAAGCGCGCAGGCCCGGTTGGCCGCGCTGTCCATCCTGGTGGGCGCGGTCGGCGCGACCGGGCCCGGCGTCACCATCACGATCGATGATCCCGGACCGGGGATATCTCCGGAAGTAATGCTCGACGTGATCAATGAGTTGCGCGCCGCCGGAGCCGAGGCGATCGAGGTCAACGGCGGACATCAGTCGGTGCGGGTCGGTGTCGACACCTGGGTGGTCGGCACGCCCGGTGCGCTGACCATCGACACCAAGGCGCTGTCGCCGCCGTATTCGATTCTGGCGATTGGCGATCCGCCCACGCTGGCGGCGGCGATGAACATTCCCGGCGGTGCCGAGGACAGCATCAAGCGAGTCGGCGGAAAGATGTCCGTGCAGCAGGGCGACCGCATCGACGTGACCACCTTGCGACAACCAAAACCGCACCAATACGCTCAGCCCGTCAAGTGAGACGCCGAATAGAACAGGACTGCCGTGAGCGATATCCCACCCGATCTGCACTACACCGCCGAACATGAGTGGGTTCGCCGGAGCGGTGACGACACCGTGCGGGTCGGGATCACCGACTTCGCGCAATCGGCACTGGGCGACGTTGTTTTCGTCCAGCTGCCCGACGTCGGCACCGAAGTGACCGCGGGCGAATCCTTCGGCGAAGTGGAATCGACGAAATCCGTCTCAGACCTGTACGCGCCGGTGTCCGGCACGGTGAGCGCCGTCAACGGCGATCTGGAAGGCGACCCGCAGCTGGTCAACTCCGACCCGTACGGTGCCGGCTGGCTGCTGGATATTCAGGTCACCGACGGCTCGCAGTGGGAGTCCGCCGTTTCAACGCTGCTCGATGCCGAGGCCTACCGCGGCACATTGACGGAGTGACGGTTGCTAGTGTCCCTGCCACGGGGGCTGGCCGGTTAGCGATCCTGCCGGTGGCTAGCGCATTCGGAACCACCGCGCGGTACGGTCAACACATCAGCGTTAGAAGGCAAGTAATCGGCAATACAGGGTTGCAGAAACCTAGTGGGAAGCCGGCCGAACGGCCCGGTCAGACGACGCCACAGCGGCCAGTGAGGAGCAGCGCGTGACGGATATGGACTCAGGAAGTTCACAAGACCAGACTTCGGACGAAGTCACTGTGGAGACGACTTCGGTCTTCCGCGCCGACTTCCTGAACGAACTGGACGCGCCCGCCCAGTCGGGCGCCGAGAGCACGGTCTCCGGGGTTGAAGGGCTGCCCGCGGGCTCGGCGTTGCTCGTCGTCAAACGGGGGCCCAACGCCGGATCGCGCTTCCTGCTCGACCAGGCCATCACCTCGGCCGGACGGCACCCCGACAGCGACATATTCCTCGACGACGTGACGGTGAGCCGCCGCCACGCCGAATTCAGGTTGGAAAACAACGAATTCCACGTGGTCGATGTGGGTAGCCTCAACGGCACATACGTCAATCGCGAGCCGGTGGACTCGGCGGTGCTGGCGAACGGCGACGAAGTACAGATCGGCAAGTTCCGCTTGGTGTTCCTGACGGGGCCCAAAGGTGACGACGACGGAGGATCCGGAGGCTAGTGAGCGCACCCGATAGCTCGGCTCTTGCCGGGATGTCGATTGGGGCGGTCTTGGACCTGTTGAGGCCGGATTTCCCCGATGTCACGATTTCCAAGATTCGGTTCTTGGAAGCCGAAGGACTGGTGACGCCGCAACGCGCCGCGTCGGGATACCGCAGATTCACCGCTTACGACTGCGCGCGACTGCGCTTCATTCTCACCGCACAGCGCGACCACTACCTGCCGCTGAAGGTGATCCGGGCTCAGCTCGACGCCCAGCCCGACGGCGAGCTGCCGCCGTTCGGATCGCCTTATGGCGTACCGCGATTGGTTTCGGTGAGCGACGGCGACGCCGCCCCCGAAACGGGATCCGACGCGGCCGCGGTGGCACCCACTCGCGTCCGGTTGAGTCGAGAAGACCTCCTCGAACGCGCGGGCGTGGACGAAGACCTGCTCACCGCGCTGCTCAAAGCGGGCGTCGTCACCACCGGTCCGGGCGGATTCTTCGACGAACACACCGTCGTGATCTTGCAGTGCGCCCGGGCGCTGTCCGACTACGGCGTCGAGCCGCGGCATTTGCGTGCGTTCCGCTCGGCGGCCGACCGGCAGTCCGATCTAATCGCCCAGATCGCGGGGCCGCTCATCAAAGCCGACAAGGCCGGCGCCCGTGATCGCGCCGACGATCTGGCGCGTGAGGTTGCCGCGCTCGCAATTACTTTGCACACGTCGCTGATCAAGTCCGCCGTTCGCGACGTTCTGCGACGCTGAGGACTAGACTTCCCTCAACAGCTTGGCGTTCGACGACACGGAGAGGAATGGTGCCCCACCGGGTCGTCACGCCGGGCGAAAGTCGGACACGGCGGCATGTGCGGAGGGCAGACACAAATGGGTGAAGTTCGTGTTGTCGGCATTCGCGTCGAGCAGCCGCAGAACCAGCCGGTGCTGTTGTTGCGCGAGGCCAACGGAGACCGCTACCTGCCGATTTGGATCGGCCAGTCCGAAGCGGCCGCCATTGCGCTCGAACAACAAGGCGTCGAGCCACCCCGCCCGCTCACGCATGACCTGATTCGCGATCTCATTGCAGCACTTGGCCATTCACTCAAAGAGGTCCGGATCGTCGATCTGCAGGAAGGCACCTTCTACGCCGACCTCGTCTTCGACCGCAACATCACGGTGTCGGCGCGCCCGTCGGACTCGGTGGCAATAGCGCTTCGCGTCGGTGTCCCGATCTACGTGGAGGAGGCCGTTCTCGCCCAGGCGGGTCTGCTGATCCCGGACGAGAGCGACGAGGAATCCAACACCGCCGTTCGCGAAGACGAGGTGGAGAAATTCAAGGAATTTCTGGACAGCGTGTCGCCCGACGATTTCAAGGCCACCTAGCCGGGAAATCCCGCGTTAAGGTGGGTACCGACATCACGGATCCGTCTCATCTGACACTGTGATGTCGACACGCCTGATGGATAGCACGCCCCTTGCCGTTACGGCCGCCATACTTTGAGGACAAGTTAAGGCACGGCAGCGATTGGACAGCGTAAGCTCTCTAACACTCGGGCCTTGGCCAACGCGGCTGTAAAGGCAGCCAGTGGACGCAGCTAGTGACTAGAGCGCGATCGGCGAGAGGATTCACTGTGAGCGACCAGCCACGTCAAGAACAGCTGGACCTTGCTGACCAAACGGATGCCGCTGCCAATGGTGAACCGAGCGTCACCGTGGCCGTCGGCCCCGTGCAGCCCGGCCTGTTTCCTGACGATTCGGTGCCCGACGAGCTCGTCGGTTACCGCGGGCCGAGCGCCTGCCAGATCGCCGGAATCACCTACCGGCAGCTGGACTACTGGGCACGCACGTCGTTGGTGGTGCCGTCGATTCGCAGCGCGGCCGGTTCCGGCAGCCAGCGGCTGTACTCCTTCAAAGACATTCTGGTCCTCAAGATCGTCAAGCGGCTGCTGGACACCGGCATTTCGCTGCACAACATCCGCGTCGCCGTCGACCATCTGCGTCAGCGTGGCGTCGAGGATCTGGCCAACATCACCCTGTTCTCCGACGGCACCACCGTTTACGAGTGCACCTCCGCCGAAGAGGTCGTCGACCTGCTGCAAGGCGGCCAGGGCGTGTTCGGCATCGCCGTCTCGGGCGCCATGCGCGAGCTGACCGGCGTGATTGCCGACTTCCCGGGTGAGCGCGCCGACGGCGGCGAGTCGATCGCCGCACCCGAAGACGAGCTGGCGTCGCGGCGCAAGCACCGCGACCGCAAAATCGGATAGCAACTCACTGTTCGTTATCCCGACACGCATTGTTGGGGTATTTCATGTACCGGGCGTCACTCACGGGTAAACTGGACGTTGCATCACGCCCGCGCGGGAGAGTTCTGTGGCAGCCAGCCATGGACGCCGAAGGAGCAACACCTCTCCGTCAACCTCTCAGGCACCCGGACCGCGTCAAGGTGACGATGCCTCTGGAAAGCGGTGCCGCCTCGAGCGGCACCCGCCGATGGGGAAAGGCGCTTGGGGGGACTACGCGCCGAATCTCTCAGGCGCCCGTGACTGGGTAAGGACAGAGGGAGAGGGCCGATAGTCCCTCTGCCGACGTCAGGAGTACCCGTGCTCGACCAATCCAGTTTCGCCGACCGTCATATCGGACCGGATAGCCAGGCCATCGAGGCCATGCTCGACGTGATCGGGGTCGGCTCGCTCGACGAGCTGGCGGCCAAGGCCGTACCGGCCGGCATCCTCGACAAACTCTCCGACAGCGGCCTCGCACCGGGTCTGAGCGCACTGCCGCCTGCCGCCGGCGAGGCCGAGGCGCTGGCCGAATTACGGGCGCTGGCCGACACCAATACGGTCGCGGTGTCGATGATCGGGCAGGGCTATTACGACACGCTCACCCCGCCGGTGTTGCTGCGCAACATCATGGAGAATCCCGCCTGGTACACGGCCTACACGCCGTACCAGCCCGAGATCAGCCAGGGCCGGCTGGAAGCGTTGCTGAACTTCCAGACCATGGTCGCCGATCTGACCGGGCTCGAGATCGCCAACGCCTCGATGCTCGACGAAGGGACCGCGGCCGCCGAGGCCATGACCCTGATGCACCGGGCATCGCGTGCCAAGACCAGCCGGCTGGCCGTCGACGCCGACGTCTTCGCGCAGACCGCGGCCGTGCTGACCACTCGCGCTGAACCTTTGGGGATCGAGATCGTCTCCGCTGACCTGCGTGACGGCCTGCCGGCCGGTGACTTCTTCGGTGTCATCACCCAACTGCCCGGCGCCAGCGGCCGGATCACTGATTGGTCCGCGCTGGTCGCCGACGCGCACGAGCGGGGCGCGCTGGTCGCGATCGGCGCCGACCTGCTGGCGTGTACATTGATCACCCCGCCGGGCGAGATCGGTGCGGACGTCACGTTTGGTAGCACCCAGAGATTCGGTGTGCCAATGGGATTCGGCGGCCCGCACGCCGGGTATCTGGCGGTGCACACCGCACACGCGCGTCAGCTGCCGGGCCGACTGGTCGGCGTCTCGGTCGACAGCGACGGTTCACCGGCCTACCGCCTGGCGTTGCAGACCCGCGAACAACACATCCGCCGCGATAAGGCGACCAGCAACATCTGTACCGCGCAGGTGCTGCTGGCCGTGATGGCCGCGATGTACGCCAGCTACCACGGCGCCGACGGCCTGACCGCCATTGCCCGCCGAGTCCACGGCCGCGCCCAATCCGTCGCTGCCGCGCTCGGTGAGGCGCTGGTGCACGAGAGGTACTTCGACACGGTGCTGGCCCGCGTGCCGGGACGCGCGGACGAAGTGCTGGCCAAGGCCAAGGCCAGGGGCGTCAATCTCTGGCGCGTCGACGCCGACCATGTGTCGGTGTCCTGCGACGAGGCCACCACCGACGCCCACGTGGCGACGGTCCTGGACGCGTTCGGGGTGGCACCCGCCGAACCATCCGGGGCCGACATCGCCACCCGCACATCGGAATTCCTCACCCATCCCGCTTTCACGCAGTACCACACCGAGACGGCGATGATGCGCTACCTGCGCAGCCTGGCGGACAAGGACATCGCCTTGGACCGCAGCATGATTCCGCTCGGCTCGTGCACGATGAAGCTCAATGCCGCCGCCGAGATGGAGTCGATCACCTGGCCGGAATTTTCCCGGCTACACCCGTTCGCTCCGGCGGCCGACACCCCGGGCATCCGCCGGCTGATCAGCGACCTGGAGACCTGGCTGGTGCACATCACCGGCTACGACGCGGTCTCGCTGCAGCCGAACGCCGGGTCGCAGGGCGAGTACGCCGGCCTGTTGGCGATCCACGACTATCACGCCAGCCGCGGCGAACCGCACCGCGACGTATGCCTGATTCCGTCCAGCGCGCACGGCACCAACGCGGCGTCGGCCGCCCTGGCCGGCATGCGGGTGGTCGTGGTGGGTTGCCACGACAACGGTGACGTGAACCTCGACGATCTGCGCGCCAAGGTCGGCGAACATGCCGACCGGCTCGCAGCGCTGATGATCACCTACCCGTCCACGCACGGGGTGTACGAGCATGACATCGCCGAGATCTGCGCGGCGGTGCACGACGCCGGCGGCCAGGTGTACGTCGACGGGGCCAACCTCAACGCGCTGGTCGGCCTGGCCCGGCCGGGCAAGTTCGGCGGCGACGTGAGCCACCTGAACCTGCACAAGACGTTCTGCATCCCGCACGGTGGCGGTGGCCCCGGTGTGGGTCCGGTCGCCGCGCGTGCGCATCTGGCCCCGTTCCTGCCGGGCCATCCGCACGCACCCGAACTGCCCGCGGGGCACTCAGTGTCGTCAGCGCCGTACGGATCGGCCTCGATCCTGCCGATCAGCTGGGCCTACATCCGGATGATGGGCGCCGACGGACTGCGGGCGGCATCGCTGACCGCGATCGCCTCGGCCAACTACATCGCCCGCCGGCTCGACGAGTACTTCCCGGTGCTCTACACCGGCGAGAACGGCATGGTCGCCCACGAATGCATCCTGGATCTGCGCGGCATCACCAAGGCCACCGGCGTGACCGTCGACGACGTGGCAAAGCGGTTGGCGGACTATGGTTTTCACGCGCCGACCATGAGCTTCCCGGTCTCCGGCACGCTGATGGTGGAACCCACCGAGAGCGAGGACCTCAACGAGATCGACGCATTCTGCGACGCCATGATCGCCATCCGCGGTGAGATCGATCGCGTCGGCTCGGGGGAGTGGTCCGCCGACGACAATCCGCTGCGGGGCGCGCCGCACACCGCCGAGTGCCTGCTGGTCTCCGACTGGGATCACCCGTACACGCGCGAGGAGGCCGCCTACCCGCTGGGCAAGGGCTTCCGGCCGAAGGTCTGGCCGCCGGTGCGCCGCATCGACGGCGCCTACGGGGACCGCAACCTCATGTGCTCCTGCCCACCGATCGAGACGTACGAGTAAAGCACCCTACCTGCAAGCGGGCCTGAGCCGCGGCGCGACGTTTCCGGAGCTGATGGAGCTCGTGGACGGTTGCGTGCGCTTGTCGCGCGAACGGGCAGCGCTCAAGTACGAGTTGTCCAGCCCGTTCGGCCGGCCTCGGCAGCAACGCGGCGCCTAGTTGTGATGTCACCTAGTCCGCGGCTGTGTCGGTGGGTCGTCCTATACTCGAACGCATGTTCGATAGACTTGCCATCGATCCGTTGGCCGACCAATCGGCGCTGATCGAGCGCATCGCGGAGCTGGAAAGAATTAAATCCGCCGCCGCGGCGGCCCAGGCCCGGGCTGCGGCCGCCCTCGACGCGGCGCGCCGGGCAACCGAAGCGGCCCTCGGAATGCCCGCGGCGCAGCGTGGGCGCGGGGTGGCCAGCGAGATCGCACTCGCGCGACGGGACTCGCCGGCCCGGGGCAGCCGACATCTTGGCCTCGCCAAAGCCCTCGTGCACGAGATGCCTCATACTCTCGCGGCGCTCGAAGGCGGCGCGCTCTCGGAGTGGCGGGCCACCCTGATCGTGCGCGAGAGCGCGTGCCTGGACGTCGAAGACCGTCGCACCCTGGATGCCGAACTGTGCGCGGACGTGGCCGGCCTGGACGGAATGGGCGATGCGCGAGTGGCCGCCGCCGCCAAGGCGATCGCCTATCGACTGGACCCCCACGCCGTGGTCGAACGAGCCGCCAGGGCCGAGAACGAACGCACCGTCACCATCCGGCCGGCCCCCGACACGATGACCTATCTGACCGCGTTATTGCCGGTGGCCCAAGGGGTTTCGGTGTATGCGGCGCTGCGCCGCGAAGCTGACATGCGCGTGGACGGACGCTCGCGGGGACAAGTGATGGCCGACACCCTCGTCGGACGGGTCACCGGGCGTGACGCGGCGGTTCCGATGCCGATAGCGGTCAACCTCGTCCTCTCGGACGAAACGCTGCTCGGCGATGGCACCACACCGGCCGACGTCGGCGGCTACGGCCCCATTCCGGCCGCGGTCGCCCGCGCACTGGTCTCTGACGCCGTCGCCGACGGGCGGTCCCGGGCGACGCTGCGGAGGCTCTACGCTCATCCTCGCTCCGGCGCGCTGGTCGCGATGGAGTCGCGGGCGCGGCTCTTCCCGCGCGGTCTGGCCAGCTTCATCGAGTTGCGCGATCAACGTTGTCGCACGCCCTATTGCGATGCGCCGATCCGGCATCGCGACCATGCGCAACCATGGGCCGCGAGCGGAGCGACCACCGCGGCCAACGGTCTCGGCTCGTGCGAGCGGTGCAACTACGCCAAGGAAGCCGGCGGCTGGCGGGTCACCACCGGTATCGACGAGACCCACACCCACACGGCCGAATTCACCACACCAACGGGACAGACCTACCGGTCAGCGGCCCCACCGCGGGCACCCACGATCACCCTCAGCGCCATCGAAGTGCGCGTCGGTATCGCACTGGCTAGGCATGCCGCCTAGGTTCAACACAGTTCAGCCGAAGCATTTGATGATTGCCGAGGCGATCTCGTCGGGCGCATCCTCCTGGATGAAGTGCTTGGCTGTGGGCAGCTCCACCAGCATGTGATCGGGGAACGTCGCCCGCATCCTCGGAATGGTCGGACCAGGCCGGAACGCGAAGTCTTTCATGCCCCACAGCAGCAGGGTCGGCTTGGCGCCGAGCTTGGCCGGGACCTCGCGGCTCAACCGTTCCAGCAGCGGGTGGGCGGCCAACAATTCTTTGGGCATCTCGGCCACCCCCAAGCGTGCGGCCGGGCTGGGCTGCACGCCGCGGTAGTGGTCCATCACCGCGGTTGCGGGCCGTTGCGCCGTGCCCGCGGGGATCAACCGCTCGACGAAGAAGTTGCGCTGCAGGATCGCTTTTTGCAGTGGGGGGCTGGACATCACACGCGAGAAGATCTTGGTCGTCAGCACGTCGACCGGCCAGAACCAGGTGTTGCCCAGCACGACACCGCGCACCCGCTCGGCGCGCTGGACCGCGACCGCCATGCTGATCGGTCCGCCCCAGTCCTGACCCATCGTCAGATAGCCGTCCAGTCCCAGATGGTCCACGAACTCGCCGATCACCTGGGCATGCTGATCGACCTTATACCCGAATCCGGCCGGGCGATCCGACAGCCCGAACCCCAGATAGTCCGGTGCGATGCAACGGAATTGGCCACGAAGAGCCGTGATGATGTCACGGTAAAGGAAACTCCACGTCGGGTTACCGTGACACAGCAGCAGCGGCGGGCCGGTTCCTTCGTCGACGTAGTGAATGCGGCCCCGCGAGCTGTCGAACCAGCGCGACTCGAAAGGATACAGCCGTGGATCCGGGGTGAAATCCGGTTTGAACTCCTGCTCCATGACCCTCCCTGCTCCATCGATGTTCACGATGGTAGGCCCGCGATAGGGCGTCAGCTCAGGAATGTGCCGATCGCGTTGGTCAGGTCGGGGGAGGCCGACGTCGCCATGTTCTGATAGCTGCCACCGCTGAGCTGGGCGACCGCTTCCCAAGTGGCGCGGTCCGGGTCCGCACCGAAGTCGATGACGTTGACGGCGATCGGCTTGGCCGGGTCAGCGCTGGTGCGGATGAAATTCTGCAGTCCCGGCCCGTCGAGGGACTGGTCGGTATGCGGCCCCGCCGTGATCAGCAGAATCGAATTCGATTGTCCAGCTCGGTAGTTGGTCTGCATATCCTGGTAGAGCATGCGCAGCGTGGTGAATGACACCGCCCCGCCGGCCGAGGAATATTGCTTGTCCAGCGCCGCCGCCAACGCCGCCGGGCGGGGCTGGCCGTTGACCGGGTCGGACAGCGGTCCCGTCGCGACCTCCGAGCGGCCCTCGTGGCCGTCGAACGTCCACAGTCCCAGTATCGCCGTCGGTGGTAGCGCTTTGATCCGGTCCTGCAGCGCCGCGATCACGTTGGCCAGCCGGGTTTTTCCGCCTTCGTCGCCGGGCATCGACTGGTCCAGCATGATCGTCGCCGCCAGCCCGCTCGTCGGTGCGGCCATCGCATCGGCCAGCGTGGCGCGCATGGTGTCGTCGCCCACCGACAGGGTGGCAGGCAGTGCGGCGAAACTGGTCACCGGACTGCTCGGCGGTTTCACGCCGTTCACGCGGAAGCCGGCCTTGGCCAGCTTCGCGAGTTGAACGGGCTTGCGCATGAAGTGGGCGAACTCGCTGGCCGCCGAGGTCTGTTCCTTCGACAGCCACGAGCCGCTGAGCAGCACCGTGGGATAGTCGGCGACCGGCGCCGGCCCCTGCGGCAGCCAGGAAGCCAATGTGTTCTTGGCGTCCGACAGCGATTCGCCGCGCTGGAACAGCTGCTGCTCGGTGGTGATGACGGCATGCACCGGAGCGGTAGCCGGGTCACCCTGCTTCAGCAGTGCGTTCATCGCCTCGGTGAGCGAGTTGTCGGCCAATTTGGGTTGGGCGCTCGTCAACGAGCGCACGGCGGCCGTGCCCTGCGTGGGCGGTGCGCCGGGAGGTGCCGACGCCGCAGCCACTGCTTCACCCGCCAGATAGGACGCGTCGCTGTTGCCACTCGTCGGCAACGCCAGTCGCAACGATCCCCACGCCGGTAACTTCAGTCCCGCCAACGCGTTTGGATTTGTCTGCAGGCCGGGCAGGGCGGCCCAGTTCTGGTTGGACAGCGCCTGCTGCAGTTCGGGCCGAACGGCTAGCAGCACCGGAGACGTCACCAGCGAGCGGCTGTCGCTGATCGTCTTCTGGCCAGCGGCCGCGGCTAGCCGGGCGGCCGACACCGAACTGCCCGGGATCCACAGTGCCGGTTGGGAACCCAAATCCGCCGGCCACTTGCCGATGAAGCCGGCGATGACGGCGTCGGAGCCGGCCGGTTTGACCTCCACCACCATGCAGTGGTCACCGACCGGGCCGGCCGAGGAGTTGTAGCTTTCCGCGAACGGCCGCACCTGGTCGACGATCGATGGATCGACAACGACGGCAACGTTTTCCTTGCCTCCCACGCACCGTGCGGCCGCGTTGTGCGAGCGATGCGACAACGCGTCGCCGAAGAAACTCCACAGGATGACGGTGCCGACCACCACGATCACCGCGACCAGGGCCACGATCACGCCGATGCTGACTCCCCGTCGCCCGCCGGCGCTGCGGTGCCCGCCACGCCAATCGCCCAGGACGCGGCCCTGCTTCGGTTCCTCCGGCCCGGCACTGGCTGGCCGAGAAGGGAACTCAGGATATTCGTCGTCGATGCGATCGGCGGCGTAGTGATCTTTGTCGGCGGGGAAATCCTCGTCGGCTTGGTCGTCGTCTTGGTAGTTCTCGTCGTCCGCGAAGTGCGCTTCGCCGTGCTCGTCCCGGTCGGCGTCGTCGTCCGGGTAGTCGTAGTCGTCCTCGTCCTCGCCGGAGTTCCGTGGGCCCGGCTTGTCCCGTTCCTCTTGGTAGCGAGACACCAGGTCACGGGCGGTGAACTTGGTCGTGGACTCGTCGGAAGGCTCGTCGGCCGACTTCCCGGGCATGCTGTGCCTACCCATTGCGGCGACCGCTGCCTCTCCGTCGAATCGTCATCTGTCCCGGTGAGCCCGAATCAGGCACCGGCGCGGGCTTTGAGCTCACGCCGTCGCCGATGCAGGATCGGCTCGGTGTAGCCGCTGGGCTGTTGCGCACCGGACAGGATCAGTTCCTGGGCGGCCAAGAACGCGATGCTGTCGTCGAAGTTGGGCGCCATCGGGTGGTAGGCGGCGTCGCCGGCGTTCTGCTGGTCGACCAGCGGGGCCATCCGCTCCAGGCTGGCGCGGACGTCTTCGCTGGTAATGATGCCGTGGCGCAGCCAGTTCGCCAGCAGCTGGCTGGAGATCCGCAGCGTGGCGCGGTCCTCCATCAGGGCCACGTCGTGGATGTCGGGCACCTTCGAGCAGCCGACGCCCTCGTCGACCCAGCGCACCACGTAGCCCAGGATCGACTGGCAGTTGTTGTCGACTTCCTCGCGGATCTCCTCGGGTGCCCAGGCCAGTTCCTTGGCCAGCGGGATGGTCAGCAACTCGTCGATCGTCGTGCGCTTCTTGCCCTCGAGCTCCTTCTGCACGGCGAACACGTCCACCTGGTGGTAGTGCATCGCGTGCAGAGTGGCCGCCGTCGGCGAAGGCACCCACGCGGTGGTGGCGCCCGCCTTCGGCTGGGCGATCTTCTGCTCGACCATGTCGGCCATCAGCTCGGTCATCGCCCACATGCCCTTGCCGATCTGGGCCTTGCCGGAGAATCCGGCGGCCAGCCCGATGTCGACGTTGGCGTCCTCGTAGGCCTTGATCCAGGTGGTGTTCTTCATCGCACCCTTGCGGATCATCGGACCGGCCTCCATCGAGGTGTGGATCTCGTCGCCGGTGCGGTCCAGGAAGCCGGTGTTGATGAACACCACCCGGTCGGCGGCCGCTTTGATGCAGGCCTTGAGGTTGACGGTGGTGCGGCGTTCCTCGTCCATGATGCCGACCTTCATCGTGCCCTGCGGCAGGCCCAGCACGTCCTCGACCCGGCTGAATAGCTCGCAGGTGAACGCCACCTCGGCGGGGCCGTGCATCTTCGGCTTGACGATGTAGATCGAACCGGTGCGGCTGTTGGTCAACGGGCCGTTGGTGTCGCCGGTCTTGAGGCCATGGATCGCGGTCAGACCGGTGAACAGCGCATCCATGATGCCCTCGAACACCTCGTTACCCTCGGCGTCGATAATCGCGTCGTTGGTCATCAAGTGCCCGACGTTGCGGACGAACAGCAGGCTGCGCCCGGGCAGGGTCAGCTCGCCGCCGTCCGGGGTGGCGTAGGTGCGGTCGGCGTTGAGCACGCGGGTGAAGCTCTTGCCGTCCTTGCTGACCTCTTCGGACAGGTCGCCCTTGTTCAGGCCGAGCCAATTGCGGTAGCCCAGCACCTTGTCGTCGGCGTCGACGGCGGCCACCGAGTCCTCGAAGTCCATGATCGTGGTGATGGCCGATTCCAGGACCACGTCCTTGATGCCGGCCGCGTCGGTCTGACCGATCGGAGACTCGGGGTCGATCAGGATTTCGATGTGCAGCCCGTGATTGACCAGCAGCACCGACCAATTGGGGGAGCCGAGCTCGCCGCTGTACCCGACGAATTTCTCCGGGTCGGCCAGCTCGGTGGCCTGCGCACCGAGCGCGATCTTCAGCTGGCCGTCTTCGATGCTCAGGCCGGTGGCGTCCACCCACGAGCCCGACGCCAGCGGCGCCGCCTGGTCGAGGAAATTGCGGGCGTAGGCGATCACCTTGTCGCCGCGAATCCTGTTGTAGCTGCTGCCTTTTTCGGCGCCGTCGCTCTCCGGGATGACGTCGGTGCCGTACAGGGCGTCATACAGGGAGCCCCAGCGCGCGTTGGCCGCGTTCAGCGCGAAACGCGCGTTGAGCACCGGCACCACCAGCTGCGGGCCGGCGGTCGTGGTGATTTCGTCGTCCACCCCGGACGTGGTGATCGTGAAGTCGTCGGGTTCGGGCTGCAGGTATCCGATGTCGGTGAGGAACTGGCGGTAGGCCTCGGCGTCGAGCGGTTCGATGACGCGCTGCCGGTGCCACTTGTCGATCTGCGCCTGGAGTTCGTCGCGGGTATTCAGCAAACTCTGGTTCTGCGGGGTGAGATCGGTGACCACCTTGTCGACGCCGGCCCAGAAGCTGTCGGGGTCGATGTCGGTGCCGGGCAGCGCCTCGTTGTTCACGAAGTCGTAGAGCACTCGGGCGACGCGCAAATTCCCCGCCGACACGCGGTCAGTCATTTTTCTCCTCCATAGTTGCCTCATTGGTCCCACTCGACTCCCGACTGGCCCCAACTAGCTAGGTCACGGTGCGGTTGACGGGCTTCGCCGTAGGCTTCCCGACGGGCCCTGGGGAGCGCCTTCTGGCAACGCGTGTTCCCGCCGCACCCCGCCCTCGCCCCTTCTTGGACTGGCGCCGTTCAATCATACGGGCTGGACGGGACCCCCTTTGGTGGGCGGCGGCTTCAGTGCGCCTCGCGCATGCTGCCGACCAGGTCCTCCATCAGGTCCTCCATCGCCACCATGGCCACGACGCCGCGGCCGTCGGTCACCAGCGCCAGATGGCTGTTGGTGCGACGCATCCGCGACAGGGCATCGGCCAGCGGCAACGTGATGCTCACCCGCGGTAGCGGGCGCACCAGCGAGAGGTCGATGACCGTCTGCGGGTCATCGCCCAGTGGCAACATGTCTTTGATGTGCAGGTACCCGATGAATCTGCCGTCGGCGGCCGCAACCGGGAAGCGGGAGTAGCCGGTCTCCGCCAGGGCACTTTCGACGTCGCCGACCGTCGGCCCGGACCCCGGCGCCGCGACCGGCACCGCCCGGACCTCCTCGAGCGGGACGGCCACGTCGCCCACCACGCGACTGCCGATCTGCAGTGCCCGGGTCAGCCGGGTGTGCTCCTCGGGGTCCAGCAGGCCTTCGGACACCGATTCGGCGATCATCGCGCTCAGCTCGTCCGGGGACACCGTGATGTCGAGCTCATCCTTGGGTTCCACGCGCAGCAGATGCAGGACCGCGTTGGCGCATTTGTTGTAGAAGACGATGAACGGCCGGGCGACGCGTACGTAAGCGAGATACGGCGGCACCAGCAGCATCGCGGTGCGCTCCGGGCCGGCCAGTGCGATGTTCTTCGGCACCATCTCGCCCAACAGCACGTGCAGTGTCACCACCAGCGCGAGCGCGATCACGAACGACAACGTGTGTCGCAACGCCAGGGGAATCCCGGTCAACCCGAAAGCCGAATGCAGCAGGTTGGCGACCGCTGACTCACCGATGCGGCCAAGCAGCAGCGAGGCCACCGTGACGCCCAGCTGCGATCCCGCCAGCATCGAGGCCAGTTGCTCACTGGCGCGGATCACCGTTACCGCCCGCTTCTTGCCCTGTTCGGCCAGCGCTTCCAGCCGGTCGCGCCGGGCCGAGATCAGCGAGAACTCCGCGCCGACGAAGAACGCGTTGGTGGCGATCAGCAGGAGCGCCACCAGCACTCCGAGCGTGTCGTTCATCGCCGGCCCTGCTCGGCGTGTGTTTCGCTGCGGCTGCTCAGCTCGGTCAGCACGACCTGGTCAATCCGCCGGCCATCCATCCGGATCACGGTCGCCTGCCAGCGGATTTCGCTGTCCAACAAGCCATCCCCGTCGAGCGCGGTCAGCTCGACGGTCTCGCCGACCACCGGGATGTGGCCGAGTTGGCGCAGCACCAGGCCGCCGATCGTTTCGTACGGACCATCCGGAGCCCGGTACCCGGTGGCGGCGGCCACCTCGTCGGTGCGCAGCAAACCCGAAACCTGCCAGCCGTTGCCGGCGGCCACGACATCCGGTGTGGCGTCGTCGTGTTCGTCGCGCACGTCGCCGACGATCTCTTCGATCAGGTCCTCGACCGTCACGATCCCCGCGGTGCCGCCGTATTCGTCGACGACCATCGCGGTCTGCAGCGGGTTGGCCCGGATCTCGGCCATCACCGCGTCACCGTCCAGGGTCGACGGCACCACCGGCACTGTCTGCACGAGCGTGGTCAGCAGCGTCGAGGCGCGCTCGGCGGGCGGGACATTGAACACTTGCTTGACGTGCACGATGCCCACGGTTTCGTCGAGATCGCCGTCGACGATGGGGAAGCGGGAGAACCCGGATTCGGCCGCGGTGGCAATCAGGTCCCGGACGGTGTCGTCGGTCTGTAGCGCCACGATCTTCGACCGCGGCGTCATCAGCTCCTCGGCAGTCCGGGCGCCGAACTGCAGCGACCGCCGGACCAGCGCGGCGGTGGCGGGATCCAGGGCCCCGGCGCGAGCCGAGCTACGCACCAGCGAGAGCAATTCCTGCGGTGAGCGCGCCGACCGCAGTTCTTCGGCCGGCTCGATACCCATCTTGCGGACGATCCAGTTCGCCGCGCCGTTGGTAAGCCGGATCACCGGAGTGAACAGCAGCGAGAACATCAGCTGGAAACCGGCGACGGCGCGCCCGGTCGACAGCGGCCGAGCCACTGCCAGATACTTCGGGACCAGCTCGCCGAAGACCATCGACACCGAGGTCACGATCACCATCACCATGAATGCGGTGATGCCGTCGGCCAGCTGATCCGAAACGCCGAGGGCGTCCAACCACGGGTGCGGCAGGTCGGCGACCATCGGATCGGTCAAATAACCGGTCACCAGCGTGGTGATCGAAATGCCGAGCTGGGCACCCGAGAGCTGGAAAGACAGCCGGTCCTGGGCGCGCTGAATGTAGCGGTCGCGCCGACCGCCCTTGCGGGCGTTGGCGTCGACCGTGGCGCGGTCCAGCGCGGTCAGCGAGAATTCGGCCGCCACGAAGACCGCGTTGCCGAAGATGAGCAGCGCGATGGCGAGCACGCTGATGACGATGGTGAGGTTCATGTCTGAGCTATCGCACCTGGGTCAGCATGGGGGTTCGACGGGTGCCTGCGGCACGTCATCCCTTTCGCTTGATGCCTCGCAGCACGCTGCTACGGGCGTGCAGATCTAGAAATTCACATGGTAGCGAAGACAGCTGGCCCGATTACCACCCCAGCGGCAGCGGGTGGCCCTCGGCGAAGCCCGCGGCCGACTGAACCCCGACGACGGCTTGCTCATGCAGCTCCGCCAGGTTCGTGGCACCGACATAGGTGCAGGTGCTGCGCAGGCCCGAGGTGATGTGGTCGATCAGGTCCTCGACGCCGCCACGGTCGGGGTCCAGGCTCATCCTCGACCGCGAAATGCCTTCCTCGAACAACGCTTTGCGGGCACGGTCGAACGCGCTGTCCGCGGCGTTGCGCGCCACCACCGCGCGCTTGGACGCCATGCCGTAGCTCTCCTTGTACGGCTGGTTGTCACGGTCGCGCATCAGGTCGCCGGGCGACTCGTAGGTGCCGGCGAACCACGACCCGATCATGACGTTCGACGCTCCCGCGACCAGCGCCAGCGCGACGTCACGCGGATGCCGTATCCCGCCGTCGGCCCACACATGTCCGCCGAGTTCCCTTGCAGCAGTGGCACATTCGAGGACGGCAGAGAACTGCGGGCGCCCGACACCGGTCATCATCCGGGTGGTGCACATCGCGCCGGGCCCGACGCCGACCTTGACGATGCCGGCTCCGGCGCTCAGCAGGTCACGAGTGCCCTCCGCGGACACGACGTTGCCGGCCGCCAGCGGCAGGCCCAGGTCCAGCGACGCCACGCAGCTGATCGCGTCAAGCATCCGGTGCTGGTGCCCGTGCGCGGTGTCGATGACGAGCATGTCGACGCCGGCTTCGGCCAGCGAACGGGCTTTGGCTCCCACGTCACCGCTGATGCCGACCGCCGCGCCGACGCGCAGCCGGCCCACGGCGTCGGTACTGGGGGTATAGAGACCGGCACGCACCGCCCCCGTACGAGTCAGGATCCCCGCGAGTTTGCCGTCCGCGGCGGTGATGACGGCGACCTCGATCGGCGCGTGATCCAGCAGGTCGAAAATCTTGCGCGGCTCGGTGCCCAGCGGGGCGCTGACGAAGTCGGACACCGCAACGTCGCGCACCCGGGCGAAACGATCCACGCCGAAGCAGGACGCCTCGGTGACCAGGCCGATGGGGCGGCCCTCGAAGAGCACCACCGCGGCGCCGTGCGCCCGCTTGTGGATCAGCGCGAGCGCATCGGACACCGAATCGTCGGGGGACAGCACGACCGGGGTGTCGAGCACCAGGTCCCGGCTCTTCACGAACTCCACGGTCCGCTGAACCGCCGTGATCGGAAGATCCTGCGGCAGGATCACGATGCCCCCGCGCCGCGCGACCGTTTCGGCCATCCGCCGCCCGGCCACCGCCGTCATGTTCGCGACGACCACCGGGATCG
Source organism: Mycobacterium sp. NGS40 (assembly GCF_059812735.1). Classification (NCBI taxonomy): domain Bacteria; kingdom Bacillati; phylum Actinomycetota; class Actinomycetes; order Mycobacteriales; family Mycobacteriaceae; genus Mycobacterium; species Mycobacterium sp. NGS40. The sequence continues at coordinate 3,325 of NZ_JCALDG010000028.1, read as the reverse complement.
TGGTGCCGGAGCCGTCACTGCTGGACAGGTCGACATCGAACCGCGACGCGATATCGGATCGGTTCGGCACGATGAACACGTCGTTATAGGTCAGGTCGTAGCCGGGCCGGTCGCCGTTCAGATACTTCATCGCACTCGCCCCCTGGTATGTCTCCGCTACGCCGGCACTTCGGTGCGGTCGCCGCTCCACAGCGTGTGGAAGCGCTTGTCCGGGTCGTCGTCGATGCGCCCGTAGGTGTGGGCGCCGAAGAAGTCACGCAGGCCCTGGGTCAGGGCGGCGGGCAGCCGCTCGGTGCGCAGGGCGTCGTAATACGACAGCGCCGAGGCGAACCCGGGGATCGGAATGCCCAGCTGCGTGGCGGTCACCACGACGCGGCGCCAGCTGTCGATTGAAGCCTCGATGGCTTCGCGGAAGTAGGGCGCGACGATCAGCGACGGCAGGTCGGCGTTCTCGTCGAAGGCTTCTTTGATGCGGTTGAGAAATTTGGCCCGGATGATGCAGCCGCCTCGCCAGATGGTGGCCATGTCGCCGGGGGTGATGTTCCAGTCGTACTCGATGCTGCCGGCCTGGATCTGGTTGAAGCCCTGGGCGTAGGCGATGATCTTCGAGGCGTACAGCGCGCGACGTACGTCTTCTGTGAATTGCGTTGCGTCTTCACCTTCCGGGCTGATTCGCCGTCCCAGATCCCCGGAGGCCAGTCCGGTGGTGGCCTTGCGCTGGGCCACCGAACCCGACAGTGCCCTGGCGAAGACCGCCTCGGCGATACCGGTGACCGGCACGCCGAGGTCAAGCGCGGACTTCACCGTCCAGCGACCGGTGCCCTTCTGTTCGGCCTCGTCCAGGATCAGATCCACCAGCGGCTTGCCGGTCTTGGCATCGGTCTGTTTGAGCACCTCGGCGGTGATCTCGATGAGATAGCTGTCCAGGTCGCCGGAGTTCCACTCGGCGAAGACGTCGGCGATCTCGGGTGCGGACTTGCCCAGTCCGTCGCGCAGCAGCTGGTAGGCCTCGCCGATCAACTGCATGTCGGAGTACTCGATGCCGTTGTGCACCATCTTCACGAAGTGCCCGGCGCCGTCGGGTCCGATGTGAGTGCAGCACGGCACGCCGTCCACGTGCGCGGAGATCTCCTCGAGCAGCGGGCCCAGCGACTTGTATGACTCGGCCGGCCCGCCGGGCATGATCGACGGCCCGTTGAGCGCGCCTTCTTCACCGCCGGAGATGCCGGCGCCGACGAAGTGCAGCCCGCGTTCGCGGATCGCCTTCTCCCGGCGGATGGTGTCGGTGTAGAGGGCGTTGCCGCCGTCGATGATGATGTCGCCTTCTTCCATGGCGTCGGCGAGCTCGTTGATCACCGCGTCGGTCGGGTCGCCGGCCTTGACCATGATGATCACCCGACGCGGCTTCTCGAGCGCGTCCAGGAACTCTTCGATCGTCTCCGAGCGCACGAACTTGCCCTCGTCGCCGTGCTCGGCGAGCAGTGCGTCGGTCTTGGCGATCGATCGGTTGTGCAGCGCCACGGTGTAGCCGTGGTGGGCGAAGTTGCGGGCGAGATTCGAGCCCATGACCGCCAGCCCGGTGACGCCGATCTGCGCGGTACCAGTCTTCGAATCCTTGGAGTCCAAGGCACTCATGTCTTCGCCTCTCAGGTTGGAGAACTTTTTGCTACACGGTTTCCGTCACACTGTGGCACAGCGGAGTTGCGGTCCGCCAAAGGGATTCGCTGTGGGCTGCGCTAGAGGTTGAACAGTCGCTTGAGCTCGGTGAGCCAGGGCACCGCGAGTGCGATGGTGGGCACCACCAGAACGGCCGCCGCGGCCAGGTACGCGGCCGCCGAAAGCACCACGCTGTTGCCCCGCCCGGACAACCGGCGGACCCGCACCACGGTGCTGGGACCACCAGCGGCCAGCGCCCCCGACGGCGCCCGCCCGGCTGCGCAGGCCACCAGTGCGCGGGCCAGGGGAGTGCGCCCGGCCGCACGCACCGCGGCGTCGTCGGCGAGCAGCTCGACCAGCAGCTGCACCGCGCCCAGCGCATTGGAACTGCGGACCAGCCGCGGGAACGCGGCATGCACCGCGGTGAACGCTTCGAGCACCAGGTCGTGCCGGGCACGCAGATGCGCCCGCTCATGGGTCAAAATGGCCGAGACTTCGTCGTTGTTGAGCTTGGTGAGTGTTCCTTCGCTGACGACGACCCGGCTGCGGACGCCCGGTAAGCAGTAGGCCAGCGGTTCGTCCACCTCCAGCACGCGCAGGTCGCGGGTGCGGGCACAGGGTTGGGAAAGGGCCGCGTCGTGCCCGACCCCCACCAGGTCGACCAGCATTCGGTGGTGCGCCCGCCGGCGCCGGTTGGCGATGGCGACCCGTAGGACGGCCACCACCAGACGCACACCGACCAGCACGGTCAGCGCGAAGGCCGCGATGTAGGCCGTCCACAGGGGCCAACCGAGCCGCCCCGCGGCGCCGACGACGCTGGCCGTGGGACGGCCGTCGGGGCCCGGCATCAGAATGCGGGTGGCAATCGCGATACCGGCGCTGAACGTGGAGAGCACGGCGGCCACGGCGATGGCCTGCCACAGCACCATCGCCGCACGCGGGGCGCGCAGTGGCCAGGACGCGCGCGCTAACAGGGCTGGCGTTGGGCCAATCAGCAGCACCGCGAGGAAGGTGAAGGCCATCGCGGACACATCACTAGTGTCCCTCAGGCCGCCGGTCTAGCGCCAGCTCATGGCGTATTGCGTTGATTTGCTTCCAGTTCGGCAAGGGCACGGCGCAGCGCTTCGGCCTCATCAGCGCCGACGCGCTCGACAAAATGCACGAGCGCGGCCTGCCTGCCGCCCGGGTCTTCGGCCTGCGACAGGGCATCCACCATCAGCCCGGCGACCAGTTCGTCACGGCCGTGCACGGGTGCGTAGCGATGCGCCCGGTCATCACGGATCTGGGAGACCAGGTTCTTCTTGGCCAGCCGCTGCAGCACGGTCATCACCGTGGTGTAGGCGAGGTCGCGGCGCGCGGACAGGGCTTCATGCACCTGACGGACCGTCTGCGGTTCGGGCGTGGACCACAGGTGGTCCATCACTGCGCGTTCCAGGTCCCCTAGCCGTGTCAGCTTGGCCATAGTTCGTTCATCTCCATCAGCGTTGAAACAAGCGTACTCCGGCTTACTACCGGCGGTCGTAAAGACGGCCGGGCTATTCGTTATGCGACCACGGCTACACGTGTACCCGGCCGGCACGGTTTACAGCCTACCTCTTGCAAAGTTAGGGCAGCCTTGCCTATACTCAAGGAGGTCGAGCGCAACAGACCGCCGGAGTGTCCTGAGGGC
>NZ_JCALDG010000027.1:0-52353 GCF_059812735.1 Mycobacterium sp. NGS40 | reverse complement strand
ACCACCACCGCACTGGCACGGGCCCCACGTGCTCGGCGACGCCGCCGAAGAACCCTGGGAAGACGATCACCATTGATCCCCGGACACCTAAGTAAGCTGAATCCATGACCGCGACGGAACTCGTCGACGTCGAGCTGACCGAGGATGAGCGTCAGCTCTTGTTTCACGGCATCAACGAATATGGCGGTTCGATTCAGTACAAATCCGTAATGACCCGAGCTTTGGGTCTGCGAGACCGCGCAACGTTTTATGCCCTTATCGAACAGCTCCTGCACTCTATTGGGCAGCATCAACCTTTGTCCAAGCTCGACTGGGCCCGCGCTGTCTTCCTCACCGAAGTTTCCTGGGCAAGCACCCTGGTCGGCTCCGGGCTGGACTTTGCGACTAACTTCCGTGACGACGCAGCAGCACCGCTACTGCGCTCCGTCCAGCGGAAGATCAATCGCCACGGCATCGATGGAAGCCTGCTAATTCCCGAGCACGCTGACGAGCCACAGTAAGTGCACCAACCACCGCTAGGCGTACTCATTGAGCGAAATCACCAGCGTCCTAACGGGTGTGGACACGTCGACGTAGTGGTGGCCCCGGTCAGGACGCCGACTCATCTCGGTCAACAGCTCGATAATTTCGTGCGCCTTGGCGGCGCCGAGGCGCCACACCACTGTGTCGTCATCATCAAGGAACTCAATGGCGGACGCTCTGCCCTCGATGACGAGTTGATGAATCGTTGCGTCGACCTCTAGGTGCGACGACCCCTCTTCCTCTGCGTGAATCAGTGCTGCGAGGAAGGTATTCAACCCGTCGGTATCCAGGGCCAACAGCACCGCGTCCTCGCCGAAGTAGAACCCCTCGGCCAGGCCTGCACGGACCAGAGTCATGCCGTCATGGTTCCCGACCGTCGAAAGGGAGCAACCACTGAACCGGGTGCCCCAATCAGCGAGGACGCCGGTAGCTCCCACCCGTATTTCCTATGCCTCAGAAATGAGAAGGCACACGGAAGTAATCGGCGGCGGGTGCGCAGGCACCGGCGACTGACCGGTCGAAGCCGAAGCCGTGAAACGAATTCTGATCTCGCCGCGATAACAGGAACGTAACGGTTCACCGGCCGGCGAGAGGACGCCCATGAAGCGCACCGGAATCATGGCCGCAGTCGCCGTCAGCAGCGCCCTGTCGCTGGGAGCGTCCATGGCCCCGGCACCGGCCAGCGGAGACCCGGCAGCAAGCGTAGGCCGCACGATCGACCACAACCCCTTTAGCGGCGACTACGAGGGGTACTGCACGTGGGGCGCCCAAGAACAGATTCACGCCCATACCGGCTACTACATCAAAGCGCTGACCGGAAACGCTGAAGACTGGGCCAACCAAGCCCGAGCGGCAGGCTGGACGGTCAGCAACGATGCGCAGGCCCACTCGATCGCGGTCTTCAGCAGCGCGCTCGTCGGCGGCGTCGGACACGTCGCCTGGGTCGACGCTGTCGACGGCAATCGCCTCACGATCACCGAAATGAACATGGGTTACGGGGCCACCGCGGCCAACGGATTCCGAACCACGGGTTTCCACCAGTTCGACACGCGCAGCGTCGCACAGGCACCGGGAATGACCTACATCCTGATCCCATGAACGGGACCACGAAATATTCGACACGCCAACACATTCGGCCGCTGTCACTGGTACGTTTTGGCGCGCAGTGTCCGCTGCTCAGTGATTGGTCCGCAACGGATATCGAATCGCTCCCGCACCGTGTTGAGAACATGACGCTGCCGCTCGCGTTCGCGGCGATGCGTCAGCACGAACCGTGCCAGTCCCGGTAGGCGGCGCGGTAGCGGATACCACTTATCGAAATCAAGACCGTTCTCGCTGAACACAGCTCTCGGGACGTTGTCGTAGATCAGGCTGAGGTTGTGTTGGACGAGCGCGAAAAGCACATACGGAAATGCCATCGGCGCCTTGTCCCTCAGTCCCCGCCAGTCGAGTTCATAAAGCGGAATCTGCGTGAGTTTGTCCAAGAACAGCAGATGCCCCAGGAAGTACCCCATGAATGCGGGCAAATGCAGCACAGCCGAACGCACGTTGATCGAAACGACTGCGCCGCTGGGTGAAACGTAGGGTTCGTAGGGGTAGTCATCGGTGACTTTGACGTAGCCCGTGCAGTTGACCACCCAGCTGCCCGGCTCGATCGTCTTCGTCGATCCGCTTCGGAGTAGCAACTCGGTCGTGCCGTTGCAATCGACGACATCTTCGAGATAGTCCATGACGACATCGTTGAGGCCGGCGGAGATCGTGTCGTTCTCCGCCTCCGATAACACTCCCAACACGAAGTTGTCCGATTGAGGTGTCAGGAACGTGCCGTGGGTCGCGCGGTACCAATCCTGGACCTCCGATTCGTTGGTGCCGTCGAACCGGCGACTCAGCTGTGCGGCCAGGGTGCTCGGCACGGTGCCCGTCCACCACCTCCGGGGGCCACTGGGTAACAGCCTGTCGCGGCTGGAGAAGAATGTTCCTCGGCCCGCGACCAGATTCACCTGGCGACCGGGGTAGGCCGTAATCAGTGCGTGCGCGGTGTCCATCGCGGTTTTCCCGCCACCAATGATCCACACCGGCGCACGGCTTTCCCTGATGTCGCCCGACCGGATGTCGCAATAGTCAGGCGACACCGAATGGACCCGTTTGCTGGAGATGTCCAGAGGCTCGTTCGGCGTGACCGCCAGACCGAATGCCTTGATCAATCGCTTGGCCTCCACGACGAGCATCCGGCCGTCCGCAGCCCGGCAAGTGGCCCGCACGACTCCGTTCACTTCGTCGTGAGACTCGAATTCCCAGCCGAAGTACTCGTCGACCGGCACGCGTTCGGCTATCACGTCAACGCAATAGCGAAGGTGGTCGAGCACCTCCCTTTTGGTCGCCAAGTGGGCGCGATCCTGGTCGAGGGTCCACTCGATATTGCCCGCGGTGAACATCGGATGCGGTTGATGCAGGCGCACATACGAGTACACATCGACCCACATGCCGCCCGGACGCGGCCGACGATCGATCAGGATCACCTTCTGGTCCCGCGACAGGTACCGGCTGGCCGCGAACAGAGCGTTCAGCCCGGCGATGCCGGCCCCGATGATGCAGAGGTCGCAGGTTTCCACCCGCGGGGACTGGGATTCGGACATGATCCCGCCTTTCCGTGCCGAGGCGTCAAGTATGGGTACGCACCCGCACTGCCGGGATGCGTAATCGACTACCCCACTAGCGCCGGCATCGCTGCACGATGAACCCGTACTCTCGAATACGTGCCTCGCCGAACCGAATCTCCGGAACTGGTCGCGTTGTTGGCTGGACGCCGGGTCGCGGTGCTGACCGGCGCGGGGATTTCCACCGACTCGGGCATTCCCGACTACCGGGGGCCAGATTCGCCGCCGAGCAACCCGATGACGATTCGTCAGTTCACCTCGGATCCGGCGTTCCGCCAGCGCTACTGGGCACGCAACCACGTGGGCTGGCGGCACATGGACGCGACGCAGCCAAATGCGGGGCATCGGGCACTGGCCGCGCTGGAGCTGGCCGGGGTGGTGACCGGCGTGATCACCCAGAACGTCGATCTGCTGCACACCAAGGCCGGCAGTGCCAACGTGATCAATCTGCACGGCACCTACGCGCGGGTGATCTGCCTGGCCTGCGGGGACACCATGAGTCGCGCCGCGTTGGCCGACGAACTCGAGGCACTCAACCCGGGATTCATCGAGCGCGCCGAGGCCATCGGCGGTCTGGCGGTGGCGCCCGACGCCGACGCCGTCGTCGCCGATACCACGTCATTTCGGTATCTGGACTGTCCGCGCTGCACCGGCATGCTCAAACCCGACATCGTCTATTTCGGTGAGAGCGTCCCTAAAGATACTGTGACGCAAGCCTTTTCGCTGCTCGACGAGTCCGACGCGCTGCTGGTCGCGGGATCGTCGCTGACCGTATTCTCCGGCTACCGATTCGTGCGGCACGCTGCCGCACGAGCCATTCCGGTCGCCATCGTCAACCGCGGACCCACCCGCGGTGACGAACTGGCCACCGTCAAACTCGACACCGGATGCTCGGAGCTGTTGGTGCTACTCGCCTCGGAACTGGGAGGTGCGCCGGCGCCGCTGGCCTTGCACTAAAACGTGCAGGGCAGGGTGCGCACCGCGTGCACGAAATTGCCCGCCACGTACGTCGCCTCGCTTGCCTGAATGTCGGGCAGCTGACTCAGCAACTCACCGAAGAAGGCGCGCAGTTGCGCGCGCGCCACGTGGGCACCGAGGCAGAAATGCAGTCCGCCGCCCCCGAATCCGACATGGGGATTGGGACTGCGGCTCAGGTCGAAGCGATCCGGATGCGCGAAGGCATCGGTGTCCCAGTTACCCGACGAATAGAACATCACCACTTTCTCACCCGCGGCGATTCTCTGGCCGCCCAGTTCGAAATCGGTTGCCGCCGTCCGACGAAACGTCATAACCGGTGTCGCCCAGCGGACGAACTCCTCGACCGCCACGCCGATCCTGTCCTCGTAATCGGCTAGCAGCCAAGCCCTTTGGGCCGGGAAATCAGTGAGCGCTTTCATGGCGTGGCTCATGGTCTGACGAGTGGTGTCGTTACCCGCCACCGAGAGCAGCACAAAGAACGCGGCCACCTCAGCGTCGGTCAGCCGGTCGCCGTCCACTTCGGCATGCACCAGGCTGCTGATCAGGTCTTCGCCCGGCTTCTCGCGGCGCTGCGCGGCGAGCGTGCCGACGACCCGGTGCAGGTACATCTGCTGTTCGAAGATGACCTCCAGTGCGGGGTGCCCATCGAGAAATTCGGGGTCGGCCCACGACACCAGCGCGTCGGTGGCGTGTGCCATGCGCTCGCGCTCGGACTCCGGAATGCCGACCATGTCCGACAGCGTGCGGATGGGCAGCTCCTTGGCGCACAGGTCGACGAAATCCGCACCGCTGCCGGCGTCGCGGAGCTCCTCCACGATCGCCTTCGCGTTCGCCTGGATCGACTCCTCGATGCGGCGGACCTGCCGCGGCGTGAATGCGGCGTGGGCGAGTTTGCGCAGCTTGGTGTGCCGCGGTGGGTCCATCGCCAGGAACGACTGGGACGCCTCGAGCAGCTCCACCGGAATGCTTTCGAACATCACCCCCTTGCCGGACAGGAAGACGTCGCTGTCGCGGCTGACCGTGACGATGTCCGCGCGCCGGGTGACCGCCCAATAGCCGGGGTCGTCGGGGTCCGGCATCAGGGCGTCTTCGACCGGAGGATGCCAGCTCACCGGCCGCTCGGACCGCAGCACCGCAAACGAGCGCTCGCGGTCGGCGGCCGTCGTCGACCAGAACTCGCGTGAGGACAGGTCAATCGCGTCGTAGGCGCGTGGGCGGCCGGACCGCCCGGTCATTACTGCCATCGTGTGTCCTCCATCAGGTCGTGAAACTGCTGGAACACTATGCCTAGACATCATGTCTAGTCAAGATGTTGAAATGTCGGTTATGCTCGGCAAATGCCCTCGGTCACCCGCAAGCCGCAGCCGAAGCGCGAGCAGTCGCGCCAGCAGCGGCGAGAGGAGATGGAGCGCCGCCTGCTGGACGCCACCGAGCGACTGATGCGCGGCGGGGCCAGTTTCACCGAGCTGAGCGTGGACCGGCTGTCGACGGAGGCCGGGATCTCGCGCGCGAGCTTCTACATCTACTTCGAGGACAAGGGCCACCTGCTGCGCCGGCTCGCCGGACAGGTGTTCGCCGATCTGGCCGACAGCGCGAATCAGTGGTGGAGCGTGGCGGGGCGCCACGATCCGGCCGACGTGCGAGCGGCCATGACAAGCCTGGTGGCCAGCTATCGGCGCCATCAGCCGGTGCTCGTCGCGCTGAACGAAATGTCGGGCTATGACCCGGTGGTCGGGGCAACCTACCGCAATCTGTTGACCGCGATCACCGGTCGATTGACCCGGGTGATCGAAGAGGGCCAGGCCGACGGTTCGATTCGCACGGAGCTATCCGCAGCCACCACGGCCAGCGCTCTGACTTGGATGGCCGAGCGGGCGTGCCAGCAGAATCTGCCCGGCGCGCCGGGCTCCTATGACGCCGAGCTGGCCACGACGTTGTCCGAAATTATCTGGGCCACTTTGTATCTCAAGCCGCTGTCGGCTGGCTGATCCGTCAGACGGCAACCAGGTCGTCGGCATGCACCGCGGGCCGGCGCAGCTCGTCGGGCAGCTCCGAGGTCGACCGGCCCATCATGGTCGCCAGCTCGGCCGCGTCGTAGGCGACCACGCCGCGGGCCACCATGGTCGCGTCCGGTCCGTGCAATTCGACAACGTCGCCTGCGTAGAACCGGCCCGTCACGGCGGTGATGCCGGCGGCCAACAGGGAGCGGCGTTGCTGCACCACCGCGCGCACCGCGCCCGCATCGAGGCTGAGCGAGCCGGTGGACTCGGCGGCATATCGCACCCAGAACCGCCGGGCCGACATCCGCGCGGGCCGGGCGGCGAACACCGTACCCGACGAGGCGTCGGTGAGCGCCGTCGCGGCATCCGACGCCGCGGCCAGCAGCACCGGCACCCCGGCGTCGGCGGCCAGCAGCGCCGAGGACATCTTCGACGCCATGCCGCCGGTGCCCAACGCGCTGCCCGGACCGGCCACCACACCGACTAGGTCCGACGTTCCGGCCACCTCGGGAATGAAGCGGGCCCCGTTGGTCTTTCGCGGATCAGCCTCGTAGAGGCCGTCGATGTCGGAGAGCAGCACCAGCGCCTCGGCACCCACCAGATGGGCCACCAGTGCCGACAGGCGGTCGTTGTCGCCGAACCGGATTTCGTTGGTGGCCACCGTATCGTTTTCGTTGACGATCGCCACCGCATGCAGCGCGCGCAACCGGTCCAGGGTGCGCTGGGCGTTGGTGTGCTGGGCCCGCATCGAAATGTCGTGTGCGGTCAGCAGTACCTGCCCGACCGTACGCCCGTAACGGGCGAACGCGGCACTCCACGCGTTCACCAGCGCGACCTGACCCACGCTGGCCGCAGCCTGCTTGGTCGCCAAATCCTTTGGACGACGGGATAATCCGAGCGGCTCGATCCCGGCGGCGATGGCACCCGAGGACACGATGACGACGTCGGTGCCGGCTTTCATGCGGGCCTCGATCGCATCGGCCAGGCCGGCCAGCCGACCCCCGTCGAACACCCCGGACGGTGTGGTCAGCGCGTTGGTCCCAATCTTGACGACCAGACTGCGAGCGGTGCGGATGGCTTCGCGATGACTCACAGCTCGTCACCGCGTTCGCGCCGCCGGCGCCGGGCGGCCTTGCGCTCGTCGGCGCCGATGCGCTCGGTGCGTTCCAGCCGTGCGTCGGTGCCGCGGCCGGTCAGCGGAACCTGTTGGCCCGCTGGGGTTTGCGGCTCCCAGTCGAATGTCATATCGCCGATGGTCACCGCACAGCCGGGCTGGGCGCCCAACCGCAACAGCTCCTCCTCGACACCGAGGCGCGCGAGGCGATCGGCCAGATAGCCCACCGCTTCGTCGTTGTCGAAATTGGTCTGGCCGATCCAGCGCTCGGGCCGGGCCCCGGTGACCACGAAGCCGCCCTCGCCGTCGGACTCGACGGTGAAACCGCTGTCGTCGACGGGCACCGGGCGGATCACCGGGCGTCGCGCTACCGGCGCCGGGCGCGAGGCGTTGTACTCCGAGATCATCTTCTGCAGCCCAAAGATCAACGGCTGCACCCCTTCCCGGGTTGCCGTCGATACCAGGAACACCGGCCAACCGCGCTCGGCGATCTCGTCGCGGACGAACTCGGCGAGCTCACGCGCCTCGGGTACGTCAATCTTGTTGAGTACCACCGCCCGCGGCCGCTCGGCCAGGTCGACCAGCGCCGCATCGCCTTGCAGGGTCGGGGTATAGGCGGCAAGTTCGGCTTCCAGCGCATCGATGTCGGAGATCGGGTCGCGGCCGGGCTCGGCAGTGGCGCAGTCGACGACATGCACCAGCACCGCGCATCGCTCGATGTGGCGCAGGAAATCCAGCCCCAGGCCCCGCCCTTGCGAGGCGCCCGGGATCAAGCCGGGCACGTCGGCGACGGTGAACGACTGCTCGCCAGCCGAGACGACGCCGAGATTGGGGACCAGCGTGGTGAACGGATAATCGGCGACCTTGGGTTTGGCCGCCGAGATCACCGATACCAGCGACGACTTGCCCGCCGACGGAAAGCCGATCAAGCCGGCATCGGCCACGGACTTGAGCTCGAGGGTGAGGTCGCGCGCCTGGCCGGGCTCACCGAGCAGCGCGAAGCCGGGCGCCTTGCGCGCCCGCGACGCCAGCGCCGCATTGCCCAGGCCGCCACGGCCGCCGGCGGCCGCTTCGAATCGGGTGCCCGCACCGACCAGATCGGCGAGGAGCCGACCGTTTTCGTCCAGCACGACAGTGCCGTCGGGCACCTTGACTTCCAGGTCTGCACCGGCCGCGCCGTCGCGGTTGCTGCCCGCCCCCTGCTTGCCGTTGGGAGCGGTGACGTGCGGACGGAAATGGTAGTCCAGCAGCGTGTGTACGGCGGGATCGACGACGAAGACGATGCTGCCGCCGCGGCCGCCATTGCCGCCGTCGGGACCGCCGAGCGGCTTGAACTTCTCGCGATGAACCGAGGCGCAGCCGTTACCGCCGGAGCCAGCTCGGGCGTGGATGACGACTCGATCGACAAACCGAGGCATCGGGGGTCCTCTCAGCTACCCGCATGCACGGGCGCGACGACCTCAGTCGGTGGTCTGCCCGGCCGCGACGATGTTGACGGTCTTGCGGCCGCGCTTCTTGCCGAACTCGACCGCACCGGCCGCCGTCGCGAACAGCGTGTCGTCGCCGCCACGGCCGACGTTGACGCCGGGGTGGAAGTGGGTGCCACGCTGGCGGACGATGATCTCGCCGGCCTTGACGATCTGGCCGCCGAATCGCTTGACGCCAAGCCGCTGAGCGGCGGAGTCGCGACCGTTGCGCGAGCTGGAAGCGCCCTTTTTGTGTGCCATGTCTGTCGCCTCCCGCTATTTGATTCCGGTGACCTTCAGGACCGTCAGCTGCTGACGGTGACCCTGACGCTTGTGGTATCCGGTCTTGTTCTTGAACTTGTGGATACGGATCTTCGGGCCCTTGGTGTGCTCGAGCACCTCGCCGGTCACGGCTACCTTGGCCAGCGCGGCAGCGTCGGAAGTGACGGTCGCACCGTCAACCACCAGCGCCACCGGCAGCGACACCTGGGCGCCGGGGTCGGATTCGAGCTTCTCGACCTTGACCACGTCACCGACGGCAACCTTGTACTGCTTGCCACCGGTCTTGACGATTGCGTAGGTCGCCATCGTTGCTCCTGCCTCTTCTTCACGTCTTCCGCGCGCGTACCAACTGCGACGCGCGTGGTGGGTCTGGGGAGCGGGAGAATCTTCCCGCCTGTCGTCCGCCGAAGTCAGCTGCCCGGCTTGACGACAACTGTCCAAGGGTACGTGACCAGCGGCTACAGGGTCAAACCAGCACCCGGGCGAGCCGCAGCAGGCTACCCGCGCTCCCGAGGCCGGCTTTGGCAACCGGGCAAATCGCTTTGTTCAGGCATATCCTAGCTTTTAGCTAACTCCACACGGCCCGGGAGGCCGGCCAAAGCGCTGCTCGGCACGATGTTCCCGCCGCCGCGTGACGGTTTCAGTCCGCGTGAATGGGCGGACCTGCCGGCCTGCCCGCGGCGCGCCGGCGACGCGGACGTCCGAAGCCCGGGTCGCTCTCGGACCCGTTCGCCGAACCGTTTTCGTCGTCGGAATCCTCGTCGTCGTCGAGATCCTCGTCCTCGTCGTCAAGGTCTTCGTCGTCATCGTCGAGATCCTCGTCGTCGTCGAGATCCTCGTCGTCATCGTCGAGATCCTCGTCGTCGAGATCCTCGTCGACCGCGTCCTCCTCGTCGACGTCGTCGGTGTCCTGATCGGTGTCGTCGTCCTCGAAGGCATCGGAGTCGGTGTCCTCCAGGTCGGCGGGACCCTCCACCTGGGTCTGCTCGTCGATCTCGGTGACGTCCTCGCCGGCCTCCTCGGCGTCACCGTTGTCGCGAGTGGCCATCGCCTTGAACATCGGATGCTCGCCCGGCGCATGCACGGGCACCTTGGCGACGGCGGGCTGATCGGCGGGCTCTTCGGATCGATTCTTCTTCGATCGCTTGCCGCGACGGCCGCCGCCCGACTCGGACTTGCGCCCGTTCGACGGGGCCGAGTCGACCGGGTCGGCGTGCAGCAGAATCCCGCGTCCGCCGCAGTTCGGGCACGACGTCGAAAATGCCTCGATCAGACCGGTTCCCAGTCGCTTGCGGGTCAACTGCACCAGGCCCAGCGATGTCACCTCGGACACCTGGTGGCGGGTGCGGTCCCGGGCCAGCGACTCGGTGAGCCGGCGCAGCACCAGGTCGCGATTGGACTCGAGCACCATGTCGATGAAGTCGATGACCACGATGCCGCCGATGTCCCGCAGCCGCAGCTGACGCACGATCTCCTCGGCCGCTTCGAGGTTGTTCTTGGTGACCGTCTGCTCGAGGTTGCCGCCGGATCCGGTGAACTTGCCGGTGTTGACGTCGACCACCGTCATGGCCTCGGTCCGGTCGATGACCAGGGTGCCACCCGAAGGCAGCCACACCTTGCGTTCCATCGCCTTGGTCAGCTGCTCGTCGATGCGGTGCACCGCGAACACGTCCGGCCCGGGCTGCCCTTCCGCAACGGGCGGGGCATCGTATTTCGTCAGCTTCGAAACCAGATCGGGGGCAACGGAATTCACGTAGTCGTTGATGGTGCTCCACGCCTCGTCGCCGGAGACGATGAGACCGGCGAAATCCTCGTTGAACAAGTCCCGGATGACCTTGACCAGCACGTCAGGCTCTTCGTAGAGCGCGACCGCCCCGCCGGCGGCCTTCTCTTTGGTCTCGCCCGCCTTGGCCTCGATCTGCTCCCACCGCTCCTGCAGGCGGGTGACATCGTCGCGGATGTCTCCTTCTTTGACACCCTCGGACGCGGTCCGGATGATCACTCCGGCGTTGGACGGCACCACCTCACGCAGGATCTCCTTGAGCCGCTGGCGCTCGGTGTCGGGCAGCTTGCGGCTGATCCCGGTCGACGACGCGCCCGGCACATAAACCAGGTAGCGGCCGGCCAGCGAGACCTGGGTGGTCAACCGGGCACCCTTGTGTCCGACCGGGTCCTTGCTGACCTGAACGACAACGTAATCGCCTGGCTTGAGCGCCTTTTCGATCTTGCGCTCCGACCCGCCCAGCCCCGCGGCCTCCCAGTTGACCTCGCCGGCGTACAGCACGCCGTTGCGGCCGCGACCGATGTCGACGAAGGCCGCCTCCATCGAGGGCAGCACGTTCTGCACGATGCCGAGGTAGATGTTGCCGACCAGTGACGCCGATGCCGCCGACGTCACGAAATGCTCGACGACGATGCCGTCTTCGAGCACGGCGATCTGCGTGTAGCGCGCACCCGGGTGCGGCGGCTCGGTGCGGACCCGGTCGCGCACCACCATGACCCGTTCGACGGCCTCGCGGCGCGCCAGGAATTCGGCCTCGGTGAGTACGGGCGGGCGGCGCCGTCCGGCGTCACGCCCGTCGCGGCGGCGCTGCCGCTTGGCCTCTAGCCGCGTCGACCCGTCGATGCCCTTGATCTCGGCGTTGCTCGAGGCGTTGTTGCCCCTGCTGTCATCGGAGGAGCCGCCCTTGCCGCGCGGCGCTCGCTCGTGCACCACGGTGTTCGGCGGATCGTCCGGTGCGGCGCTGTCGTCGTTGTCGTCACCCGAACCCGACTTACGACGACGACGCCTGCGACGACGCCGGTTGGCGCCGTCCGGCGAACCGTCATCGGCGCCGTTGTCGTCGTCGGAGTCGTCCGAGTCGTCGTCGGAGTCGTCCGAGTCGTCGGAGTCAGCGGATCTCTGGCCGCGCTGATCGCCGTCGCCGTCGTCGTCCAGGTCGGGACCGCCCTGTTCGCCACGGCCACGGCCGCGACCCCGCCGGCCCCGGCGCCGCCGCCGGTTAGCCGGCCGATCGGCCTGTTCCTCGTCATCGTCGTCACCGTCATCGGAATCGTCGGTGTCGGTGTCGGCGCTGTCGTCGGCCCGGCGTTGAACGTCGGTTGCGACGGGCTGTGGCGCGACGAACAGCGGCATGTAGGCGGGGCGGTCGATCGCGTTCTCGACCGCCACCCGGGACTCGGATGCCCCGGGCGAGCTGACCTCGGCGCTGCTGAAGGCCACGAAGTTCTCCGGTGGCCGCGGCGACAGCAGATCGCGCACCCGAATCGCGTCCTCGTAGTCGACGCCGGAATGCGCGCTGCGGATGCGTCCGTCCAGCGCGCTGAGCGCGTCGACCACCCGCTTGCTGGTGGTACCCAGCGCTCGCGCCAGGGAGTGGACTCTCAGACGGTCCGGCAGGTCCTCCTGAGCCGGCGTAGTTGAACTGTCTGAAGTTTGGTCACCGTCAATCACGTATTCTCCTCAAGCCCCCGGGCGCGTCATGTCGACGCGGCCACGCGAGGGCTTCGCTATGTGCCCGGGTCACTTCTCCCGGACTTGTGATGGTCTTGCCCCGAGCGACTTGGCTTGAACCCACTCGGCGCCGTGCTGAATGTCGGCCTGACATGCGGCGCAACATCGCGAGCTGGCAATGGTCGCGCTTGTCTAAGTCTTCATTCGGGTGTCTGACGCCGGTCCGGCGACGTTCACCCGCAGTCAGTATCCCACATCACGCCGCTGGCCCAAACGAGCCTGACCTGGAACCCCGGCGACGGGGCGTGGGTCTAAGGGCCTAAGCGCCGGGAAACCATAGCGCGATTTCGCGCTTGGCTGAATCGACCGAGTCGGATCCGTGCACCAGATTCAGCTGCGTTTCCAGCCCGAAATCGCCGCGGATGGAGCCGGGGACGGCCTTCTCCACCGGGTCGGTACCCCCCGCGAGCTGCCGAAACGCCGCGATGGCGCGCGGTCCCTCGACGATCGCCGCCACGACTGGTCCCGACGTGATGAAGTCGAGTAGCGAGTCGAAGAACGGCTTGCCGTCGTGCTCGGCGTAGTGCTGCGTGGCCAGTTCTTTGCTGACGCTGCGCAGCTGGAGCGCCGCGATCGCGAGGCCCTTGCGCTCGATGCGGCTGATGATCTCGCCGATCAGCCGCCGTTCGACGCCATCGGGCTTGATCAGTACCAGGGTCCGTTCCGTCACGGCGGTCAGCGTACAGAAAGAATCGCGACTCAGCCCGGCGGTGTTTGCCGCTGACGCCGGCGGACCTCGGCGCGGAAGTACGCGATCAGCAGCCACAGCCCGGTGAACAACACGCCGATGAATCCGATGCCGGAGTACACCGCGAACCCGGCGAGGACGACGAGCTGCACGCTCAGGTTCACCCAGATCGCCCAGGACCTGCCCTGCACTCCGGACAGCACGATGAGCAACCCGGCCACGCTGACCAGATAGCCCAGGGACACCGAGGTCAGTCCGCCGCCGACCGCGCCGACCACCGGGATCGCCAACAACACCACGATCGCCTCCAGGATCAGCGTCGCGGCCATCACGCCCCGGAAGCTCTTCCAGGGGTCGGCCGGCGGCGGACTCTGCTCGCTATCGGTCATTCGGGGTCACGACCAAACAAGGTACGCGCCGCCCCAGCGGTGAACACCGAGCCGGTGATCACCATCCCGGTGCCGGAAAACTCTTCCGCCTCGCCCTCGGCGGCGGCGTCGTCGACCAGCGCGG
Organism: Mycobacterium sp. NGS40; assembly: GCF_059812735.1. NCBI lineage: Bacteria > Bacillati > Actinomycetota > Actinomycetes > Mycobacteriales > Mycobacteriaceae > Mycobacterium > Mycobacterium sp. NGS40. Next base: position 38,619 of record NZ_JCALDG010000027.1, on the reverse strand, counting down.
TCGCGACGTCGATCGCGTCACGAAGGTTTTCGGCGGTCAACACCCGGTCGGGCCCGAACCGCTGCTGGGCGGCCAGCGACAGCGCCTCGACATCCAGTGCCCGCGGCGACCCGTTGTGGGTCACGACGACGGCATCGAACGCCGGCTCCAGCGCGGCCAGGATGCCGTCGACGTCCTTGTCGGCCATCACGGACAGGACCCCGACCAGGAAGCGAAAGTCGAACTCACTGTCCAGCGTCTGCGCTAGCGCGGCCGCTCCGGCGGGATTGTGCGCGGCGTCGATGAAAACCGTTGGCGCGCTGCGCATGCGCTCCAGCCGGCCCGGACTGGTGACAGCAGCGAAACCGGCCCGCACCGCCTCGACGTCGAGCTGACGCTGCGTCCCGGCGCCGAAGAAGGCCTCGACCGCCGCCAGAGCCACCACCGCGTTGTGCGCCTGGTGCTCGCCGTGCAGCGGCAGGTACATGTCGGAGTACACCCCGCCGAGGCCCTGCAGCTCCAGGACCTGCCCGCCGATTGCGACCCGACGGCTCAGCACCGCGAACTCCGAGTCCTCACGCGCGACGGCGGCATCGGCCGAAACAGTCTGTGCCAGAATCACTTCCATCGCCTCCGGCACTTGGCGGGCGATGACCGCGACGGTATCGGGCGCACCTTCTGGAGCCTTGGTGATGATGCCCGCCTTCTCGCCCGCGATCCCGGCGATGTCCTCACCGAGGTATTCGACGTGGTCGATGCCGACCGGGGTGATGACCGCGACGGGCGCGTTGATCACGTTGGTGGCATCCCAGCTCCCACCCATGCCGACCTCGACCACGGCGACCTCGACGGGCGCATCGGCGAAGGCCGCGAATGCCATCGCCGTCAGCACCTCGAACTTGCTCATCGCCGGACCACCCGCGGCCTGCGACTGCGCGTCGATCATCTGGACGAACGGCTCGATCTCGCGGTAGGTCGCCACGTATTGCGCTGGGCTGATCGGCTTTCCGTCGATCGCGATGCGCTCGATCGCCGACTGCAGATGCGGGCTGGTGGTGCGGCCGGTGCGCCGGTGCAGCGCGGTCAGCAGCGCGTCGATGATGCGCACCACCGACGTCTTTCCGTTGGTCCCCGCGACGTGGATCGACGGATAACCGAGCTGCGGCGAGCCGAGCAGATCCATCAGGGCGCTGATACGGGTCAGGCTCGGTTCGATTTTCGTCTCGGGCCAACGCTGGTCCAGCAGGTGCTCGACCTGTAACAGGGACGCGATCTCGTCCGGCGTCGGAGCGGCATCCGGCGCCGGAGCAGAGCTGGTGGCCCCAGGTTCGTCGAGCCAGTCGGGCTCGTCGGTCATTGCAGCCCGGCCAGCCGGGTGTTGATGCGTTCGGTTTCCTCTTGGGCAACCCGCTGACGATCGCGGATCTTGGTGACGACTTGTTCCGGCGCCTTGGCCAGGAAGTCAGTGTTACCCAATTTTGCTGCAGTGGAGGCCAATTCCTTCTGCGCTGCGGCCAAGTCCTTTTCCAGGCGGCGGCGCTCGGCGGCGACGTCAATGGTGCCCGACGTGTCGAGTTCGACGACGACGGTGCCGCCGTTCAGCCGAACTTCCACCGATGCCGACGGGTTGAACTCGGCGCCCGGCGCGGTGAGCCACGCCAGCGATGTCACCGCGGACACTTGAGTGCTCAGACCGCTGTCCTCGACTCCGGCCAGCCGGGCCGGCACCTTCTGCCGGTCGGCCAGACCCTGGTCGCTGCGGAACCGGCGAACCTCGGTGACCAACCGCTGCATATCGCTGACACGCTGCACCGCAACGGAATTCAGGCTGATACCGGAGGGCTTCGGCCACTCGGCGATGACCAGGGACTCCTCACCGGTCAACGCCTGCCATAGCTCCTCGGTTACAAAAGGGATGACCGGGTGCAGCAACCGCAGCAGCGTATCGAGGGCCGCGGCCAGCACCGCGGTGGTGTGGGTGAGCCCGTCGGCGAGCTGCACCTTCGCCACTTCGACATACCAGTCACAGAATTCGTCCCACGCGAAGTGGTAGAGCGCCTCGCAGGCCCGGCTGAACTCGTAGCTGTCGAACGCCGAATCCACCTCGGCGCGAACCTCTTCCAACCGCCCCAGGATCCATCGGTCGGCGTCGGTCAGCTCTGCGACCGGCGGCAGTGTCTTTTCAGGGCGCCATGCCACGCCGTTGAGCAACGCGAAGCGGGTGGCATTGAACAGCTTGGTGACGAAGTTGCGCGACGCGCGGACGGCATCCTCGCCGACGGACAGGTCGCCGCCGGGACTGGCGCCGCGGGCGAGGGTGAACCGCAGCGCATCGGCCCCGAACATCTCCAGCCAGTCCAGCGGGTCGATCACGTTTCCCTTGGACTTGCTCATCTTTCGGCCGAACTCGTCGCGGATCAGCCCGTGCAGGAAGACGTCGGTGAACGGCACCTGCCGTCCGCGGGAACCGCCGAGCGTGATCGCGTCGTCGGCGCCGACAAAGGTGCCGAACATCATCATCCGCGCCACCCAGAAAAACAGGATGTCATATCCGGTCACCAAAACACTTGTCGGATAGAACTTTTCCAGTTCCGGAGTCTTATCCGGCCAGCCCAGCGTGGAGAACGGCCAGAGCGCCGACGAAAACCAGGTGTCCAGCACGTCGGGGTCTTGAGTCCAGCCCTCCGGCGGGGTCTCGTCCGGGCCGACGCAGACCTGTTCGCCGTCGGGCCCGTACCAGATCGGGATGCGGTGGCCCCACCACAGCTGTCGCGAGATGCACCAGTCGTGCATGTCGTCAACCCAACCGAACCAGCGCGGTTCCAGGCTGGCCGGGTGAATCACGGTGTCCCCGTTGCGCACCGCGTCGCCGGCGGCCTTGGCCAGCGACTCCACCCTGACCCACCACTGCAGCGACAGCCGGGGCTCGATCGGTTCGCCACTGCGCTCCGAGTGCCCAACGCTGTGCAGGTAGGGACGCTTCTCCGCGACCACCCGGCCCTGCGCGGCCAGCGCCTCACGAACGGCGACACGAGCTTCGAAGCGGTCCATGCCGTCGAATTGTGTTCCGGTAGCCGCGATCCGGCCCTTGGTGTCGAGGATCGAGATCATCGGCAACTCGTGCCGCAACCCGATCTCGAAGTCGTTCGGGTCGTGCGCAGGCGTGACTTTGACTGCGCCGGTGCCGAATTCGGGGTCCACGTGCTCGTCGGCGACGATGATCAGCTGCCGATCGAGGAATGGGTGCGGCAGCGTGGTGCCGACCAGGTGACGGTAGCGCTCGTCGTCGGGATGCACCGCGACCGCCGTGTCACCGAGCATCGTCTCGACCCGGGTGGTGGCCACCACGATGTGCGGCTGCGAGTCGTCGAGCGACCCGTACCGGAACGACACCAGTTCGCCTTCGACCTCCTGATAGTCGACCTCGATATCGGAGATCGCCGTCTGGAGCACCGGCGACCAGTTGACCAGTCGTTCGGCCTGATAGATCAGCCCCGCGTCGTAGAGCCGTTTGAATATGGCCCGGACCGCGCGGGACAGGCCCTCGTCCATCGTGAACCGGTCGCGGTCCCAGTCGACCCCGTCGCCGAGGCGGCGCATCTGGCCGCCGATGGCGCCGCCGGACTCGCGCTTCCAATCCCAGACCTTGTCGACGAAGAGCTCGCGGCCGAAGTCCTCTTTGGTCTTGCCGTCCACCGCGAGCTGCTTTTCGACGACGCTCTGCGTCGCGATGCCGGCGTGGTCCATTCCCGGCTGCCACAACACCTCGTATCCCTGCATGCGCTTGCGGCGGGTCAGGGCGTCCATCATCGTGTGTTCCAGCGCGTGGCCCATGTGCAGGCTGCCCGTGACGTTCGGCGGCGGCAGCACAATCGAGTACCCGGGCTTGGAACTGGTCGGGTCCGCCTTGAAGTAACCGGCGTCCACCCATTTCTGGTAGATCGCCGACTCCAGCGCGCCGGGATCCCACGACTTGGGCAGGTCGGCGGCGGAGCGGGGGCTGGCGGTCACCGGTCAATTCTAGGAACCGCGACAGGCCCGCGTGTAAGCGCCCGAACACGCGTGTGCTCGGTCACTCTCGGTGCCACCGCCCCGATCAGGGAATCGTGAGCACCTGACCGGGGTGGATCAGGTCTGGATCAAAGACACCGCTGGCGTCCGCGATCACCTGATACTTGCTGCCGTCACCGTAGAACCGCTCCGCGATCGCCCACAGCGTGTCGCCGGAGACGACGGTGTAGGTGCGCGGCGCGGGCTCGGGGGGCGCCTCGCCCGCGGGCTCCGGAACGCCGCCGACGGGACCGGACATCGGTTCCGGGGCGGGCTCGGCGACGGGCTCGGACGTATCGGTCGTCGTGTCCGCGGGTTCGGCGGCCGGCGCCGGAGGTGGCGGACCGTCGGTCTCGGTGTGGGTGGACCACGCCGGTCCGTCCGCTGCGTAAAGCACGAGGTTGCAGTCGTCCTGAAGCACCAGCCGCACGTCCTTCTTGCCTTTGGTGTCGGTGTGCCATACCGGCCTGTCCGACGTGTACAGGACGAAATTGCCGTCGCGCTGCACCTCGGCGCGCTGCACGTCTTGGCCGTTGGTCGCCGTCGCCCACAACGCTTCGCCGCGGGCGGCCAGCACGAGGTTGCCGTCGTCTTGCAGCGTCAGCGTGTAGGCCCCGTTCTTGGAAGCCAGCGATTGCCCCCGCTGCAACTGTTGTCCTTCAGTAAGCGTGTCTGACATGGCTTTTCCCTCTCGTGATCTGGGCCGGCGCGATGACGCCGGACACGTCTGCTGGCATACCTCCCTCGACGGAATCGAAACCATCGGAAATCTTCGACGATCGCGCCAGACGTGCTGTGACGCTTGACTACTTCGCGCGGCGCGTCTGTGGCGACGAATCGTCTCTTGCGGATGTTCGGGCAAGCCGAGTAGGACATTAGTCCGATGCAGTGCCGATCGAAAGCCGTTGTGGCAGCTGGTTTAATCCAACCGCTCGGTCCGCAGCGACACGCCGGCAGCGGGCAGCCGGGTCAGCAGAACGTCACCCATCGCGGCCGCCGGAGTGAGCACACCGCGCAGGTCCGTGAGCTTGTCCCGGTCCAGTGCGAGGGCCAGGCCGCACTCCCCCAGCAACACCGCCGTCGCCTTGTATCCGGGGTCCCCCCGCTGCTCCATCCTCGCCACATACCGGGCACCACGGGTTGTGGTGGTGTAGGTCTCGAGCCGGTAGTAGCCGCGGTCACGCGCCTTTTCGCTCGGACCGGTGCCGGGTTTGGGTGTGATGCGGTCCACCAGCGCGCCCGGCAGCAGCCGGAAGTAGCGACTGCCCAGTCCCAACGAGGCGTTGCCGATCCCGGCCATGATCGCCGACGCCACCGGCGCGAGCGGCGACGAACCCAGGCTCATGTGCTCGGTGTAGCGGAACCGCCGGCCGTATGCCCAATCCTGTAATGCGTTGCTGCGGCGCACGATTCGGGTGTTAATCGACGACATCAGAAAACCGGCTGTCCATACTCCCGTCAGCTCCGGCGCGATATAGCGACCTCGCCGCCAGGGCAGATCGGGCTGCCGCCCGAGTTCGGGTTCGGCGCCGCGATCAGTACTCAGCGTGTAGGGGTCGGCGATCAGGCTGCGGACACCCGGGTCACTGGACGCGGCTCGCAGCACGCCGACGAGCGACGCGACCGTCCCACCGGAGAACCCACCCATCAACGCGCGCATCACGAAGTTGGTGTCGCCGAGCTCGCCAGTGCCGTCGTCTTGTGCCGTCCGGTACAGCGCATAGACCGTCAGATCCGAAGGAACTGAATCGAATCCGCAGCAGTGCACGATGCGGGCGCCGTTGTCGGCGGCTTGCTTGTGATACAGGTCGATGGCCTCGCGGATGAACATCGGCTCGCCGGTCAGGTCCGCGTAGTCGGTGCCCGCCGCGGCGCAGGCAGCCACCAACGGCATTCCATAGCGGGCGTAGGGCCCGACCGTGGTGACGACGACCTGGGTGCGAGCGGCCATCTCGTCCAGGGTCGAGGGCGACGCCGCATCGGCGCTCAGCACCGGCCAGGACTGCGCGGTCTCCCCCAGGCTGTCGCGAACGGCGCGCACGCGATCTTCCGACCTGCCGGCCAAGGCGATCCGCGCACCGGCTCCGGCGCGTGCCAGGTATTCGGCGGTGAGCTTTCCGACGAAGCCGGTCGCCCCGTACAGCACGATGTCGAATTCACGCCCCGATGCGGTCATCGTCGCGACGGTACCGGATCGACATCGGCTGATCCGCGGCCGCGCGTACCCGCGGCTTCCTCAACAGAAAATGCCGGGCACAAGGCCCGGCATTTTCGGTGGTCGTTGAGGTCAGCCGCGACGGCCGCAGACCGGCCACGCGCCGATCCCCTGCGAGTGCAGCACGTTTTCGGCCACCCGGATCTGCTCCTCGCGGCTCGCGCCGGACGGGGAACCCGACCCACCGTTGGCACGCCAGGTGCTCGGGGTGAACTGCAGGCCACCGGAGAAGCCGTTGCCGGTACTGATCCCCCAGTTGCCACCCGACTCGCACTGCGCGATGGCATCCCAGTTCACGCTGTACGCCTTGATCGGCGCCGGGGCGTCCGGTGCGGGAGGCGGCGGGGCGTCGAAACCGACCGGGGCGGGCGGCGGCGGAGCGTCCGGCGCCGGCGGTGGCGGGACGTTCGGGTCAAAGCCCACCGGCGCAGGCGGCGGGGCGTCCGGTGCCGGAGGCGGCGGAACGTCGAAGCCCACCGGCGCGGGTGCGCCGGGAGCCGGGGCGTCGGGAGCCGGCGGCGGGGGCACATCCGCGCTCGCGGTGGCGGACGGAAGCGTCACCAGCGAACCTGTGATAGCAGCGAGGATGAGCGTCTTACGGACGTTTTTCAAAGCGTTCCTTTCGCGAGTGCGCGCGCCAAAGCAAACCCACGGATGGGTTTAGGTGGTTCGTGAAGTGGAAATAGGAGCTCTGGACCATGCCGTCTCGTTCCGGCACGACAGCGAGGGCAGGGTCTGCCCAGCAGGCACAAAGCCGCTGGCTGCCAGGCGGCGATAGCCGTCCGCAACCTCGCTCACACACGGGTATGTGGATTAAATTTTGTTTAACCCCTTTCGGGCTAAAAGGCACCGTATGGGACTAGGAAGCATTCGTCATATCCGACACGCCGATATCTCGGAACAATAACGAGCAGATCACGACGTGAACCGAGAATAATTTATGCAGGTCAGCGACGCCTTTTCTTCGCAAACTCCCAGGTCAAGATCATGCCGTTTTCGTGACTCGAATCACGCACATTTTGTGAGCTGGGCCACCCGTTTGCCAGTCAGTCGAGGTACCAGCCGATTCCGAGTGCCGGCAGCCGCGATCGAGATCGATCGGCCGGCACGAGAACATTGATCTTGATCGGTTCAGCTCGACTCGAATCACTCCAAAAAACATGCCGCTAGCAGCTGAAACATGCTCTTCCACAACGCCGTTGGTCGACGCAAGCGCGGGGCACCCAAACCACGGGCGTTAGCATCGCGTAAACATGTCTCGACAACCGTTTCAGTCGAGTTACGCAGTGCTTCAACGGCTTTAGCGAGAAATATGCCCAGCGACGCCGCAACGCCCGTCCGGCGCGTCGGCCGTCGCGCCTAAGGCCAGACGGTGCGCGGCGCACCCCCCGCATTTACACAAAGCAATTTGCTGGAGAAAATCCGCCTCGCTCCTTCAGCGGCCCACATGACCGTGCCGGTGACGACCCGGCCCCGCCGGCGGGCTGAGCAGTGCTCGAAAACTATTGTGGCACAACGTGATCCGCCGCCGATGGAATTGCCCTGATTCCGGCACATGCGGCAATAACGCGCCGACCAGCCGGATATTACCTGCATTTGAATCGCAAACGAGGATGAACGAACGGTTAACTGATCGAGCATTTAAGCGATTTCTTTATCGCGATAAATCCAGATGAAACCGAATAACTAATCTCAAGAATGGCGAAAACTCGCCGGGGCGCGTCAGGCGCCGGGAAGGACCAGGGCGCGCAACTCGGCGTCGGTATTGACGTTGGTCAACGCACGTGAATCCGGCAGCACGATCTGCTGGGCGTCGGACGCGTCGATCAGCGCGCTCATCCTGCGCTCCCCGGTGGCCACCAGTGCATCGATGCGGTCGGCCAGAACGGTGCGGTACACCGCGGCCAGGAAGTGGCTGCGGCCGTCCCAAGGCACGATCACTTCGGCGTCGGTCTTGGTGGCGAGGGCCATCAGCTCGTCGATCAATTCCGGTGTCAGCAGCGGCATGTCGACCGCGCAGACGAAGGCGAACTGGGCACCCGCCGCCGCGGCGGCGCGCAGTCCTCGCCCGGTCGCGGGCAGCGGCCCCAACCCCTGGATCTCGTCACGGATGACATGCGCCGCTAGCTTAGGCAGCGGCTGGCCCGGCGCTGCGACGACGAATACCGGCTCACAGCGCTGCGCCACGACACCGACGACATACTCGGCCATCGTGGCGGCTCCGCCGGGACCCGGCAGGGTGGCCTTATCGCGGCCCATGCGCCGCGATTCGCCCCCGGCGAGTACTACTGCGGCCAATGACACTGCATCGGACACGAGCGCAGCCCCTTAGTCGACGGTCCAGGTGTCACGCCCGCGCAGGAGAGACTGCAGCGCGGCCGCGTCGTACGCGGTGGCGGCCCGGGCCGCGGCGACCTGAGCGCGGGCCGCGTCGTCGTAGGTGGGCCGCGAGACATCCCGGAAGATGCCCAGCACGGTGTGATCGAGGTTCTGGTCCGACAGCCGCGACAGCGCGAACGCGTAGGCCGGGTCGTCGGTGTGCGCGTCGTGCTTGACGATCTCCTCGACGGCCACATCGGCGGTCTTGGCGGCCTCGAGACTGAAGCCCGATTTCACCACGCAGTATTCGCCATTGGCGCCGAACACAATTGGCTCGCCGTGACGCACGCTGATCACGCGGTCCTCGGCTCCTTCTTTACGCAGCGCGTCGAACGATCCGTCGTTGAAGATCGGGCAGTCCTGCAGGATCTCGACCACCGCGGCACCGCGGTGCTCTGCGGCACCGCGCAACACCTCGGTCAGCCCGGCGCGGTCGGAGTCCAGCGCCCGACCGACGAAGGTCGCCTCGGCGCCCAGTGCCAGCGACACCGGGTTGAACGGGTGATCCAGGGAACCCATCGGCGTCGACTTGGTGATCTTGCCGACCTCGGACGTCGGTGAGTACTGGCCCTTGGTCAACCCGTAGATCCGGTTGTTGAACAGCAGGATGGTGATGTTGACGTTGCGGCGCAGCGCGTGGATCAGGTGGTTGCCGCCGATCGACAGCGCGTCGCCGTCGCCGGTGACAACCCAGACCGACAGGTCCTCGCGGGAAAGCGCCAGGCCGGTCGCGATCGCCGGCGCGCGGCCGTGGATCGAGTGGAACCCGTAGGTCTCGAGGTAGTAGGGGAAGCGGCTCGAGCAGCCGATACCGCTGATGAACACGATGTTCTCGCGGCGCAGGCCGAGGTCCGGCAGGAAGTTGCGGATCGTGTTGAGGATGACGTAGTCACCGCAGCCCGGGCACCAGCGGACCTCTTGGTCACTGGTGAAGTCCTTGCCCTTCTGCGGCTGATCGGTGGTGGGCACACCATCGTTCTTCTTCAACCTCGGAGTCAAGCCGAGGTCGGTGCCCGCCAGGTCGCCGCTGATCGCGTTAGTCACGAGCGCCGCTCCTCCCCATCGCTTTGTCCCCCGCCAGCGGGAGGTAGCCCCACTGCATCGTCGCCGTCACGCGTCATGCGTTAGCTCCAACCGTTGCTGCCGCCATTCTGGCGACCATCGCTTTGTCTTGCTCGATCTCGGCCAGGGTCCCGGCCAGGGCCGCGCGGATGAGCCGTCCGACCTCGTCGGCGAGGAAGGCAACGCCTTGCACCTTGGTGACCGACTGCACGTCGACGAGGTACTTGGCGCGCAGCAGCATTGCCAGCTGCCCCAAGTTCATCTCCGGTGCCACCACCCTCGGGTACCGACGCAGCACGTCGCCTAGGTTGGCGGGAAACGGATTGAGATAACGCAGGTGGGCGTGGGCGACCTTGATGCCCTTGCGCCGCGCGCGCCGGCAGGCTTCACCGATCGGGCCGTACGAGCTGCCCCAGCCGATCAGCAACAGCTCGGCATCCCCGGTCGGGTCGTCGACTTCCAGGTCGGGCACCGAGATCCCGTCGATCTTGGCCTGGCGCAGCCGAACCATCAAGTCGTGGTTGACCGGCTCGTAAGAGATTGCGCCCGAACCGTTTGCGGCCTCCAGGCCGCCGATCCGGTGCTCCAGACCCGGCGTGCCCGGAACGGCGAACTGGCGGGCCAGCGTCTCCGGGTCCCGCGCGTAAGGCTGGAAGGGCTCGTCGGGCTTGGCGAAGTTCTGCGTGATCGGCTTCAGCGTCGAGACGTCCGGGATCTTCCACGGCTCCGAGCCGTTGGCGATCGCGCCGTCGGACAACAGGATCACCGGCGTGTGGTAGGACACCGCGATGCGCACCGCCTCCAGGGCGGTCTCGAAGCAGTCGGACGGCGACCGCGGCGCCAGCACCGCCACCGGTGACTCGCCGTTACGGCCATAGAGCGCCTGCAGCAGGTCGGCCTGCTCGGTCTTGGTGGGCAGGCCGGTCGAGGGTCCGCCTCGCTGCACGTCGATGACCAGCAGCGGCAGTTCGGTCATCACGGCCAGGCCGAGTGCCTCGGATTTCAGCGAGATACCCGGCCCGGAGGTGCTGGTCACGCCCAGCGCGCCGCCATACGAAGCCCCGATCGCGGCGCAGATGCCGCCGATCTCGTCTTCGGCCTGGAAGGTGATCACGTTGAAGTTCTTGTGCCTGGACAGCTCGTGCAGGATGTCCGACGCCGGCGTGATCGGGTAGCTGCCGAGCACGACCTGAATGCCGGACAGCTGGCCGGCCGCCACGATGCCGTAGGCCAGCGCGGTGTTGCCGGAGATCTGACGGTATTCGCCGGTGGGCAGGGTCGCCCGGGACACCTCATACGTGGTGCCGAAGGCCTCGGTGGTCTCGCCGTAGTTCCAGCCTGCCTTGAGCGCGAGCACATTGGCCTCGGCGACGTCGGGCTTGCGGACGAACTTCTCCCTGATGAAGTTCTCGCTGGTCTGGATCGGTCGCCCGTACATCCACGACAACAGGCCGAGCGCGAACATGTTCTTGGCGCGCTGTCCGTCTTTCTTGGACGCGCCGATCGCCTCGACGGCGCCGAGCGTCAGCGTGGTCATCGCGACGGAGTGCACCACATAGTCGGACAGCTCGTCGGTCTCCAACGGGTTTGCTACGTAACCGACCTTGGTCAGGTTTCGCTTGGTGAATTCGTCGGAGTTCGCGATCACCATTCCGCCGCGCGGCAGGTCGCCGATGTTGGCCTTCAGCGCGGCCGGGTTCATCGCGACGAGCACGTCGGGCCGGTCGCCGGCGGTCAAGATGTCGTAGTCGGCGATTTGAATCTGGAATGACGAGACCCCGGGCAATGTGCCTGCGGGGGCGCGGATCTCGGCGGGATAGTTCGGCTGGGTCGCGAGGTCATTGCCGAACAGCGCGGCCTCCGAGGTGAACCGGTCACCGGTTAGCTGCATACCGTCGCCGGAATCGCCGGCGAATCGGATGACGACCTGTTCCAGGCGTTGACGGTCCGACCCGACAAGAGGGGCCCCGCCATGAGAATCTGACCCGGCTCCACTGCCGTTCGGATCCACGTCTCCGCCTTCCATTTGTTAACCGGACAGGCACACTGCCGAAGTTTCAGGTTACGCGCCGTCAAAGTGAGTCCCACGCACTTAGGGTTGTATGAGACTCGTAGTACCAATTATTGCACTGGTTTTCGTGTCACAAGGACATCCTTGGCTACCCGTACTTACCAATATCTTAAGCAAAACACGTAGTCAGCAAGGGCTACCGACGAGTACGACACAAAACTGTGGTCTTGGTCACGTCGTCGCCAATGCGTTTGTCTGCCGTAATCAATCGTTATCCGGCGTGTTGTTCACGCACCGCCGTCTCCGGCATCGCGAGCAGATACAGCACGAAACCCGCACCGGCGAGGCCGCCCAGAGCCAAGAAGGCGACGTTGTAGCCGGCCGCGACCACGATGGCGCCCGCGGCGTAGTTCGACACCGCGGCACCCAATCCGGTCGCCGCTGTGATCGCTCCCAGGCTGAGGTTGAATCGGCCCGTCCCATGGGTCACGTCTTGCACGACGAGAGGAAACAGCGCCCCGAAAATGCCGGCACCCACCCCGTCCAGTAGCTGTACGCCGACCAACCAATACGAATTGCCCGACAGCGGGTAGAGAAAGCCGCGAGCCGTCAGAATCGCGAATCCGAATAAAAAGATCGGCTTTCGTCCCCAGGAGTCGGCCTTGGCGCCGGCCAAATAGGCAACCGGCACCATCACCACTTGCGCCGCGACGATGCAGAGAGCCATCAGCGCGGTCCCGACTTGCTTGTTATGCAGCGCGAGCAACTGGCCGACCAGCGGCAGCATCGCGGCGTTCGCAAAATGAAACGCGACAACCGAGGCGGCGAAGATCATCAGCCTGCGGTTGTGCCACAGCACGCTCAGGTGTGAGGGCTCGGTGTGCTGCGCGCCGGGCACGTGATCCATGCCCCGGGCGACGTCATGGTCGATGGCATCGCGCGGGATACCCAGGGTCGCGGCGATGCTGGCCGCCGCCATCACGGCAAGCACCCAGAAGACCACCGCCGGACCGAAGAAATAGGCCAGCCCCCCGGTAATGGCTGCGGCCGTGGCGTTTCCGGCATGGTTGAACGACTCGTTGCGGCCGATTCGGCGCGAGAACCATCTCGGCCCGACGATGCCCAGGGTGATCGCGGCCAGCGCCGGCGCGAATATCGAGCCGGCGATTCCGGCCAGCACCTGCAGCACCGAGATCGAGTAGAAGCCGGGAAACATCGGCATCGCCAGCGACGCGACCGTGACTGTCGAGGCACCGGCGATGATCAGGGCTCGCTTGGCGGTGGTGTTGTCGACCAGCGCGCCCACCGGTGCCTGCGCAAGAATGCCGCCGACACCGCCGATCGCCATGACGAAGCCGATCGACTCCTGGTCCCAGTGGTGGGTCAGCAGCAGGTAGATCGAGAGATAGGGCCCCAGCCCGTCGCGCACGTCGGCCAGCAGGAAATTCAGCAGGTCCAGCGGACGAGCCAGTCGGCGCGGAACTGCGTCGCTGGACGGAACGGGCGTGCCCGAGTCCTAGTTAGGCGCTCTTGTCGCGGCGCTCGGTGCGCGAGGGCTTACGCGGCACGATCGTCGGCAAGACGTTGTCCTGCACGGTCTCCTTGGTCACGACCACCTTGGCGACGTCGTCGCGGCTCGGGATGTCGTACATCACCGGCAGCAGCACCTCTTCCATGATGGCGCGCAAGCCGCGGGCACCGGTGCCGCGGTGGATCGCCTGGTCGGCGATCGCCTCGAGCGCGTCGTCGCTGAACTCCAGCTCGACGCCGTCCATCTCGAACAAGCGGGTGTATTGCTTGACCAGCGCGTTCTTCGGCTCGGACAGGATCTTGACCAGCGACTCCATGTCGAGGTTGGTGACCGAGGCGACGACCGGGAGCCGGCCGATGAACTCGGGGATCAGACCGAACTTGATCAGGTCCTCGGGCATCACTTCGGCGAAGTGGTCCGTGGTGTCGATCTCGGCCTTGGAACGAACCTCGGCGCCGAAGCCCAGGCCGCGCTTGCCGACGCGCTCGTAGATGATCTTCTCCAGACCGGCGAACGCACCCGCGACGATGAACAGCACGTTGGTGGTGTCGATCTGGATGAACTCCTGGTGCGGGTGCTTGCGGCCACCCTGCGGCGGAACCGACGCCTGCGTGCCCTCCAGGATTTTCAGCAGGGCCTGCTGGACGCCTTCGCCGGAGACATCGCGAGTGATCGAAGGGTTCTCGCTCTTGCGGGCGATCTTGTCGACCTCGTCGATGTAGATGATGCCGGTCTCGGCGCGCTTGACGTCGTAGTCGGCGGCCTGGATCAGCTTGAGCAGAATGTTCTCGACGTCCTCACCGACGTAACCGGCTTCGGTCAGCGCGGTGGCGTCCGCGATGGCGAACGGCACGTTGAGCATCTTGGCCAGGGTCTGGGCGAGGTAGGTCTTGCCGCAGCCGGTGGGGCCGAGCATCAAGATGTTGGACTTGGTCAGCTCGACCGGCTCGCACCGGGAGTCACGGCCCTTTTCGCCGGCCTGAATTCGCTTGTAGTGGTTGTAGACCGCGACGGCCAGCGTGCGCTTGGCGGTGTCCTGCCCGATCACGTAGCCCTCGAGGAACTCCCGGATCTCAGCGGGCTTGGGGAGCTCGTCGAGCTTGACGTCGTCGGCGTCCGCCAGCTCCTCTTCGATGATCTCGTTACAAAGATCGATGCACTCATCGCAGATGTAGACCCCGGGGCCCGCAATGAGTTTCTTGACCTGCTTCTGACTCTTTCCGCAGAATGAGCACTTCAGCAGATCACCGCCGTCTCCGATGCGCGCCATGGTGCCTCAGTGCCTACTTCCTGTTGCCGTACGTCTTTTAACGTGCCGCATGTATTCCCCCGACGCTACCCGTTGGATCGGGCCCGCCGCGACCATTAGCGCCGAATCGCGTCGGTGGTATTCATGCCTGTCCGAAAACATATAGCCCGACAACCCCCGTCACTGCCGCAGACGCGCTTTCCGTGTCTTTGGCGTGTCGCGGTCGTTACCCCACCGAGGCTGCTAACACCAAACGGGCTGGTTGCCAGGCCACCACCATACAGTGGCCAGGTGGGATTGGCTGGGGGAATTTTTAGGGCGGACGAATCGGTCCTGATCAGCGATGGCGGTCTGGCCACCGAGCTGGAAGCACGCGGTCACGACCTGTCCGACCCGCTGTGGTCGGCGCGGCTGCTGGCCGATGCCCCGGAGGAAATCGTCGCGGTGCATGCCGCTTACTTTCGGGCCGGCGCCGCGATCGCGACGACCGCCAGCTATCAGGCGTCGTTCGACGGCTTTGCGGCCCGCGGGTTCGACCGCGACCGCTCCGCCGAATTGTTGCGCCGCAGTGTCGAACTCGCCCGGGTGGCGCGCGAAGAGAACGGCGCCGCCGGCCTTCTCGTCGCCGCCTCGGTCGGGCCCTATGGCGCAATGCTGGCCGACGGATCCGAATACCGGGGTCGCTACGGCCTCTCGGTTGAGGCGCTGCGGCGCTGGCATCGGCCGCGACTGGAGACCCTGGCCGCGGCCGGCCCCGATGTGCTCGCCTGCGAAACCGTGCCGGACGCCGACGAGGCCCAGGCGCTGGTCGACTTGGTGCGTACGGTCGGCGTGCCGGCCTGGCTCAGCTACACGATCGACGGGCCGACCACGCGTGCCGGCCAGCCGCTCGCCGAGGCGTTCGCGGTGGCTGCCGGGGTCGACGAGATCGTCGCGGTCGGTGTCAATTGCTGCGCACCCGACGACGTGCTGGGAGCCATCGAGATCGCCTCGACGCTGGGCAAGCCGGTGATCGTCTACCCGAACAGCGGCCAACGGTGGGACGGCCATGGTTGGACCGGAACGTCGCGGTTCTCCGCCGGACTCGTCCGGCAGTGGATCGCCGCCGGCGCGCGCATCGTCGGCGGATGCTGCCGGGTCGGGCCCACCGACATTGCCGACATTGCCGATGTTCGCCGAGTGTGCACTCAGCGCGAAACCGCCGCCGAAAATTCGCAGTGAGCGCACGTTCGGCGCAAACTCATGCCGTTTGAGCGGACAGCTTCCGGTACTCGAGAACGGTGTCGATGATCCCGTAGTCCTTGGCCTCTTCGGCGGTCAGGATCTTGTCCCGGTCGGTGTCCTTACGGATGACCGAGGGCTCCTTATTGGTGTGCCGGGCCAGCGTGGTCTCCATCAGCGTGCGCATCCGCTCGATCTCGGCGGCCTGGATCTCCAGGTCGGAGAATTGCCCCTGGATCACTCCCTGCAGCGATGGCTGGTGGATCAGCACCCGCGCGTTGGGCAGCGCCATCCGCTTGCCCGGCGTGCCGGCGGCCAGCAGCACCGCCGCGGCCGAGGCGGCCTGACCCAGGCAAACCGTCTGGATGTCGGCGCGCACGTACTGCATGGTGTCGTAAATCGCCATCAGCGAGGTGAATCCGCCACCGGGCGAGTTGATGTACATGGTGATGTCGCGGTCGGGGTCCAGCGACTCCAACACCAGCAACTGCGCCATGATGTCGTTCGCTGAGGCGTCGTCGACCTGCACGCCGAGGAAGATGATGCGTTCCTCGAACAGCTTGTTGTACGGGTTGGATTCCTTGACGCCGAAGCTCGAGTGCTCGATGAACGACGGCAGGATGTAGCGCGCCTGGGGCTGGGTTTCGGGGTTCTGGAAACTCATCGGGCTTCTCCATTGGTGATGTGGGCGGCGCGGGTGATGATGTGGTCAACGAAGCCGTATTCCAGGGCCTCCTGCGCGGTGAACCACCGGTCGCGGTCGGAGTCGGCCTCGATGCGCTCGATCGACTGACCGGTGAACTCCGCGTTCAGCCGGAACATCTCCTTCTTGATGACGTGGAATTGCTCGGCCTGAATGGCGATGTCGGCCGCGCTACCGGTCACCCCACCCAGCGGCTGGTGCATCAGGATGCGGGCGTGCGGCAGCGCGTAGCGCTTGCCCTTGGTCCCCGCCGCCAACAGGAACTCGCCCATCGACGCGGCCATCCCCATCGCGTAGGTGGCGATATCGCACGGCGCCAGCACCATCGTGTCGTAGATCGCCATGCCCGCGCTGATCGACCCGCCCGGGGAGTTGATGTAGAGGTTGATGTCCTTGTCGCTGTCCTCGGCGGCGAGCAGCAGAATCTGCGCGCACAACCGGTTGGCGACCTCGTCGTTCACCTCCGAACCCAGGAAGATGATGCGCTCGGAGAGCAAGCGCTCATAGACCGAGTCCGTGAGGTTGAGACCCACCGAATTCGAACGCATATCAGTCACGACTGGGTTACCTGCTTTCTTTGCGATCTGTACTGACGACACTAACCAACCAAGCGCAGCGTTTCGCGGCCACGCACCCCCGAAACGGGCGCGTTCGCTCACAGCGTCACGGTCGGGTCATTCCTCGCTGGACTCTTCGGCCGCGTCGTCAGCGTCCTCTGCGTCCTCGGCATCGGCGTTCTTGGTGCGGTCCGGGAAGAACTCGCTCGTGTCGATGGTGTTGCCGTCGGTGTCGGTGACGGTCGCCTTGGACACCACCGCGGCGATCGCCAGACCGCGCCGCACATCGGCGAACATGGCCGGCAGCTGGTTGTTTTCCTGAAGATAGGAGAACAGTTGTTGCGGCTCGATGCCGTACTGCCGCGACGTGGCCACCAGTCGCTCGGTCAGGTCATCCTGGCCGACCTGGACTTCCAATTCATCGGCCAGCGCGTCGAACAACAGCTGGCGCTGGACGTCCTTCTCTACCGCGGCGCGCGTCTCGGTTTCGAACTCCTCGCGCGTCTTGCCCTGCTCGGCAAGCACCTCCACGAACTTGGCTTCGTCATGGTTGACGCTGTCGATGGCGCCGTGCATGGCGCTGTCGAACTGCTCGGCGACGATGCCCTCCGGCAGTGGCACCTCGACCTGCTCAAGCAGGGCGTCCATCGTGGCTTCCTGAATCTTGCCCGCCTGCTCGGCGCGCTTGAGGTTGGCCACTTGATCGCGCAGATTGCTGCGCAACTCCTCAATCGTGTCGAATTCGCTTGCCAGTTGCGCGAATTCGTCGTCCGGCTCGGGCAGTTCGCGTTGCTTGATCGTCTTGACGGTAACGGTCACCAACGCGTCCTTGCCGGCGTGTTCGCCGGTGGCCAGCTTGGCGGTGAATTCCTTGGACTCGTCGACGGACAGCCCGACGATCGCGTCATCGAGGCCTTCGATCAGCCGTCCAGAGCCAACCTCATGCGACAGGCCCTGCGCGGCGGCGCCCGGAACCTCCTCGCCGTCGATCGTCGCCGACAGGTCGATCGAGACGAAGTCGCCCTCCGCCGCCGGACGGTCCACTCCGGTCAGGGTGCCGAATCGGGCCCGCAGCGACTGCAGCTCGGCGTCGACATCGTCGTCGCTGACCGCGATCGGGTCCACCGACACCTTCAGCGCACTGAGGTCCGGGAGGGTGATCTTGGGACGGACGTCGACCTCGGCGGTGAATGCGAGGTCCTCGCCGTACTCCTTCTTCGTCACCTCGATTTCGGGCCGGCCGATCGGGTGCACCTCGGTCTCGGTGACCGCTTGTCCATACCGGGTGGGCAGCGCCTCGTTGACGACCTGGTCGAGCATCTCTTCGCGGCCGAAGCGCGCCTCCAGCAACTTCATCGGCACCTTGCCGGGCCGGAACCCGGGCAGCCGGACCTGCCTGGCCAGTTCCTTATAAGCGCGCTGGAAGTCGGGCTCGAGTTCGGTGAACGGCACCTCCACGTTGATGCGCACCCGGGTGGGGCTCAACTGCTCGACGCTGCTCTTCACGGATGTGCTCCTCGTTCTTTGTTTTCGGTGGTGCGGCGCGTGGTCGGGGTGACAGGATTTGAACCTGCGGCCTTCCGCTCCCAAAGCGGATGCGCTACCAAGCTGCGCTACACCCCGCGCTGACCTCGCGATCCTACGGCGCGACGGCGTCGGCCCACCAACGGCCTCGCAGACCTAACAGAGCGGTCACAAGGCCGCGTCGATTAGATTTGATGTTCGCCGCCAGATAAAGTCACGCTCGACTAATACATGCGGGCGTAGCTCAATGGTAGAGCCCTAGTCTTCCAAACTAGCTACGCGGGTTCGATTCCCGTCGCCCGCTCCGGGTAAGTAGTGCTCCACAGAAAGGCGCCATGAGCGACCTGAAACTGGACGTGGACATCAAGGGCTCATGCACGCCGGACTTCGCGGGAGTCCGCGAAGCGTTCGAGCGCAACTTTGCCGAGCGTCTGGAGCAAGGCGCGGCCGTCGCGGTATGGGTCGACGGGAACCTCGTCGTCAACCTCTGGTGTGGCTGGGCCGACGCGGCCGGCACCCGGCCCTGGGAGCAAGACACGCTGACGACGGTGCTGTCCGGCACCAAGGGCCTGTCGGCCACCTGTGTGCACCAGCTCATCGACCGCGGTGAACTGGACCTGCACGCGCCGGTAGCGCGCTATTGGCCCGAGTTCGGCCAAGCCGGCAAGCAGGACATCACGCTGGCCATGGTGATGAGCCACCGATCCGGGGTCATCGGACCGCGGGTGCCGATGAGCTGGCAACAGGTCACCGACTGGGACTACGCCTGCGCACAGATCGCCGCCGCCGAACCGTGGTGGGAGCCGGGGACCGCGCAGGGCTACCACATGACGACCTTCGGCTTCATCTGTGGTGAGGTCTTCCGCCGCACGACGGGCCGCACGATCGGTCAGTACCTGCGCACCGAGATCGCCGAGCCGCTGGGCGCCGATATCCACATCGGCCTGTCCGACGCCGAGCAACGGCGTTGCGCCGAGCGGGTGAACAAGCCGCATATGCGCGACCTGCTCACCCATATCCCCAGCGACCCGACCAGCCTGTCCGACCACCCCAAGGCGGGGCTGGCGGTCGCCATGGGCTTCGCGCCCGACGACGAGGTCAGCTCCTACGACCTCGAGCTGTGGCGCCGGCTCGAATTCCCGGGCACCAACGGGCAGGTGTCGGCCCTGGGATTGGCCACGTTCTACAACGCGCTCGCCCAGGAGAAGCTGCTCAGCCGCGAACACATGGATCTGATCCGGGTGTCGCAGGGCGGGCTGGAGAACGATCTGGTGCTCGGCCCCCGTGTCGCCGACCACGGCTGGGGCCTGGGTTACATGCTCAACCAGCGGTGCGTCAACGGCCCGAACCCGCGCATCTTCGGTCACGGCGGGCTGGGCGGCTCGTTCGGGTTCGTCGACCTGGAGCACGGCATCGGCTACGCGTATGTGGCGAACCGCTTCGACGCCACCAAGGCCAACGCGGACCCCCGCAGCCTCGCCCTGTCCAACGCGGTGTACACCGTGCTGGGTGTCGACGTCTGCTGAGTCACCCGAGCTAACTGCGCCCTGCCGGGCAACGCCGGCAGGGCGCAGTTGTCACTACGGACGTGTGAATCAGGGGTGCCATCCGGGAGGCGGCGGCGGTCCAGGCGGGCCCCAGCCAGGCGGCGGCGGGGGTCCGGGCGGGCCCCAGCCGGGCGGCGGCGGAGGTCCGGGCGGCCCCCATCCGGGCCCACGGTCCCACGGATTTCCGGGCGGCCCCGGCGGGCCTCCGCGCCAGTCATGGCAGTTGTTCCAGTCCCAGTTGTTGCCCCAGCCCGGGTCCCACCACTCCCCCGGACACCATTGCGGGAACGGGCCGGGCTGTGCCGCAGCCTCGGCGGCCACGCCCACGCCCGCCAGAGCCAACGCGGCTCCCGCGAAAATCGTTGCAGCTAAACGCGGTATCGGTTTCACAAGCGCAACTTCTACCCACGATAAGACGATCGAAAACTAGAGACGCCAGCGTTTCTTCCTGTCAGTTTCCTGGCAGTTCGAACGCGTCACTTTTGGCAGTTCGGGCACCAGAACACGTTGCGGCCCTCGAGGACTGCCGTGCCGATCGGGCCGCCGCACACGCGGCACGCCTCGCCGGCGCGCCGGTACACATACGTGCGGGGGCGGTCGGGTGCATACGACGGCGGGCCGTGGTCGTGTTCGGGGCGCACCACGACGATCTTGCCGCCCCGCAAGCCGACCTTCATCAGCGCGACCAGATCGGTCCATGCGGCGTCGAATTCCGCTTCACCGACCCCTCGCCCGGGCCGGTACGGATCGACGCGATGACGGAACAACAACTCGCTTCGGTACACATTTCCCACCCCGGCGATGACGCCCTGGTCCATCAGCAACGCGCCAATAGGCCTGCGGGACTTCGTGATTCGGTTCCACGCCCACGCCGGGTCGGCATCGCTGCGCAACGGGTCGGGACCGAGCTTCGCGACGACGTCGCTGACCTGAGCCTCGTCGATCACCTCGCACACCGTCGGGCCGCGCAGGTCGGTTCCGAACTCGGCACCGACCATCCGCATCCGCACCTGCCCGACCGGTTCGGGAAGCTCGTCGCAGCGTTGCCATTCGGTGAAGGTGCCGTAGAGACCCAGATGCACGTGCACGATCGGGCCCCCGGCGTAGTGGTGGAACAGGTGCTTGCCCCAGGCGTTGGACGTGCGCAGCACCTGACCGTCGACCACGGACGCCGCATCGGCGAAGCGGCCCTGTGGGCTGGACACGGCGACGGGCGCGCCACCGAAACGCCGTTGGTGCAACCGGGCCAAGCGGTGCAGGGTATGGCCTTCGGGCACCTTAAACCTGCGCGCCGGGCACCGGCGGAGCCTGGTGAGTGCGCTCGTACTCGTCGAGAATGTCGATACGCCGTTGGTGGCGTTCGGCTTTCGACCACGGCGTGGAGAGGAAGGCGTCGACGAATGTCAGCGCCTGGTCGACGGTGTGCATCCGGCCGCCGATGCCGATCAGCTGTGCGTCGTTGTGCTGGCGCGCCAGCGACGCGGTCTCGACGCTCCAGGCCAGCGCGCACCGCGCGCCCGGCACCTTGTTGGCGGCGATCTGCTCGCCGTTGCCCGATCCCCCGATCACGATGCCCAGACTGTCGGGGTCGGCCACCGCGCGGCTCGCGGCGTCGATGCAGAAGGCCGGGTAGTCGTCCTCGGCGTCATAGGTGAACGCGCCGCAGTCGATCGGCTCGTGGCCGGTCTTTTTGAGGTGGTCGATGATCGCTTGCTTGAGCTCGAATCCAGCGTGGTCTGAACCCAGGTAGACGCGCATGACCGCAATCCTTACCTGGTCGCCCGGGCGACGCAACGCGCGGGGTCACGCCGGGCGGCGCCAGACGGCTCAGTCGAACTCGGGCTTTTCGTGGCGCGACCGCTTGAGCTCGAAGAAGTGCGGGTAACCGGCGAAGGTCACCGAGGCGTCCCACAGCTTGCCGGCTTCCTCGCCGCGCGGGATCCGCGACAGCACCGGCCCGAAGAACGCGACGTTGTTCACGTGGATGGTGGGCGTTCCGACGTCGTCGCCCACCGCGTCCATGCCGGCGTGGTGGCTCTTGCGCAGAGCCTCGTCGTACGAGTCGTTGTCGGCGGCGGCAGCCAGCTCGGCCGGCAGGCCGACCTCGTCGAGCGCCAGCTTGATGACGTCACCGAGTTCCTTGTTGCCCTTGTTGTGAATCTGGGTGCCCATCGCGGTGTAGAGCGGGGCCAGCACCTCGGCGCCGTGCGCCTGCTCGGCGGCGATGGCCACCCGCACCGGACCCCAGGCCCGCTTCATGTTTTCGCGGTACTGCTCGGGCAGGTCTTCGCGGTTCTCGTTGAGCACCGCCAGGCTCATCACGTGGAAGTTCACCTCGATGTCGCGCACCTTTTCGACTTCGAGGATCCAGCGCGACGTGATCCATGCCCAGGGGCACAGCGGGTCGAACCAGAAATCGGCCTTGTCTTTCGCGGGGGCCTTCTCGGACATTGCGCAGTCCTCTCGGAAGAGATCGGAAACGGTTAGGGCACCGTTGTGCACAACCGTAGTCGCCGCGCGCGTGTTCCCGTTCCGCACTGTGAGCCCGCGACGCTATTAAGTTGGACGGGTGGCCCTTCCTAACCTCACCCGCGACCAAGCCGTCGAACGCGCGGCTCTGATCACCGTCGACAGCTACCAGATCAGCCTCGACGTCACCGACGGCTCCGGTGTTTCAGGCGGGCCCGGCGAACGAACCTCGCGTACTTTCCGGTCCACCACCACGGTGGTGTTCGACGCACTCGCCGGCGCCGACACGGTTATCGACCTGTCGGCCGAGACCGTGCGCAGTGCCACCCTCAACGGGCGCGACGTGGACGTCTCGGGCTACGACGAGTCGACCGGCATCCCGTTGCGGGGACTGGCCGACCGCAACGTGGTCGTCGTCGACGCCGACTGCCGCTACTCGAACACCGGCGAGGGACTGCATCGCTTCGTCGACCCGGTCGACGACGAGACCTACCTGTACTCGCAGTTCGAAACCGCGGACGCCAAGCGCATGTTCGCCTGCTTCGACCAACCCGACCTCAAGGCGACGTTCGACCTGCGGGTGACCGCGCCCGCGCACTGGAAGGTGATCTCCAACGGCGCCACCACGTCGGTCGAGGACGGCGTGCACAGTTTTGCGGTCACCCCGCGGATGAGCACCTATCTGGTGGCGCTGATCGCGGGCCCGTACTCGCAGTGGACCGACTCCTATCGCGACGAGCACGGCGAGATCCCGCTGGGCATCTACTGCCGGTCCTCGCTGGCCGAACACATGGACGCCGAGCGGTTGTTCACCGAGACGAAGCAGGGATTTAGCTTCTACCACAAGAACTTTGGGGTGCCATACGCATTCGGCAAATACGACCAGCTGTTCGTTCCCGAATTCAACGCCGGCGCAATGGAAAACGCGGGGGCGGTGACCTTCCTGGAGGATTACGTCTTCCGCAGCAAGGTCACCCGCGCCTCCTACGAGCGGCGCGCCGAAACGGTGCTGCACGAGATGGCGCACATGTGGTTCGGCGACCTGGTCACCATGACGTGGTGGGACGACCTGTGGCTCAACGAGTCGTTCGCGACGTTCGCGTCGGTGCTGTGCCAGGCCGAGTCGACCGAATACACCTCAGCCTGGACGACATTCGCGACGGTCGAGAAGTCGTGGGCCTACCGCCAGGACCAGTTGCCGTCGACGCATCCCATCGCCGCCGACATCCCCGACCTGCACGCGGTCGAGGTGAACTTCGACGGCATCACCTACGCCAAGGGCGCTTCGGTGCTCAAGCAGCTGGTGGCCTACGTCGGGCTGGAGCACTTCCTGGCCGGACTGCGCGATTACTTCCGCACGCATGCCTTCGGCAACGCCACCTTCAGCGACCTGCTGTCCGCGCTCGAGCAGGCCTCGGGCCGCGACCTGTCGAACTGGGGACAGCAGTGGCTGAAGACCACCGGGCTCAATACGCTGCGGCCCGAATTCGACACCGATGCCGACGGGAAGTTCACCCGTTTCGCGGTGACCCAGAGCGGCGCGGCCCCGGGGGCCGGTGAAACCCGGGTACATCGGCTGGCGGTCGGGATCTACGACGACGACGGTGCGGGCAAGCTGGTGCGGGTGCACCGTGAGGAACTCGACGTCGACGGGCCACAGACGGAAGTGCCTGGACTGGTTGGTATTTCGTCAGGCAAGTTGATTCTGGTCAACGACGACGACCTGACCTACTGCTCGCTTCGCCTGGACGCACAGTCGTTGCGGACCGCGCTGGAGCGCGTCGCCGACATCGCCGATCCACTGCCCCGCTCGCTGGTGTGGTCGGCCGCGTGGGAGATGACCCGCGAGGCCGAGCTGCGTGCCCGCGACTTCGTCGCGCTGGTCTCCGGCGGCGTGCAGGCCGAGACGGAAGTCGGTGTGGCACAACGGTTGCTGATGCAGGCGCAGACCGCGCTGGGTTCCTACGCCGAGCCGGGCTGGGCCCGCGAGCACGGCTGGCCGCAGTTCACCGATCGGGTGCTGGCGCTGGCGCGGGCGGCCGAACCGGGATCGGATCACCAGCTCGCCTTCGTCAACACGCTGTGCTCGTCGGTGCTTGCCGACCGGCACATCGCGGCGCTGGCCGATCTGCTCGATCGGGATCCGTCCGAATTGGGCCTGGCGGGCCTCGAGATCGACACCGACCTGCGCTGGCGCATCGTGACCGCGTTGGCCACCGCCGGCGATATCGACGCCGACGGCATCGAGACGCCGTTCATCGACGCCGAGGTGCGACGCGACCCGACCGCGACCGGCAAGCGCCACGGCGCCCAGGCTGCCGCGGCCCGTCCCCAGCTTGAGGTCAAGGAGCAGGCGTTCATCACGGTGGTCGAGGACGACACCGTGGCCAACACGTCGGCGCGTTCGATCGTCGGGGGATTCGCGGCGCCCGGCCAGGGTGAGTTGCTCAAGCCGTTCACCGCGCGCTATTTCCAGGCCATTCCCGGCGTCTGGGCGCGGCGTTCCAGCGAGGTCGCGCAGACCGTGGTGATCGGGCTGTACCCGTCCTGGAACATCAGCGAGGAGGGTATCGCCGCCGCCGACGAGTTCCTGTCGGCGCCGGACTCCGAGGTGCCCCCAGCGCTGCGCCGCCTGGTGCTGGAGGGCCAGGCCGGGGTGAAGCGGGCGTTGCGCGCGCGCACGTTCGACGCGGGCCAGCAGTAACGGCGGGCCGAGCACCATCAGCGAACGTCACCGCCGCAATGGCGCGCCCCGTGGTCGCGAACCGGGACGTGCAGTGGCTCATGGCTCTAAGCCGGGCTGATACCCGCGCTCAGCACGCGAATCGCGCTGACCAGACCGTCGACCAGGTGCCCCTGCTCGAACGCCGACGAGGCCGCGGCAACGCCCAGTGGGGCGGCCGATTCGGCGCCGCGTCCGCGGACCTCGGAGCCGTAGACCACCTCGATGACCGCTTGGTCGGGCGAAACGGCCAGTAGCACCGCGTTGTTGGGCGTCGGCACGTCGGCCAGGATCTCGCGCGCCCGGGCCGCGGTGTCGCTACCCAGGTCGCCGATGTAGATGGCGAACCGCGTCATCGACTGGCGCGAGCCGTACTTCAGGGCGTCGTCGATCGCGACCAGGTCCGTGATCGGGAACGGGTAATGCACCGACAGCTCACCGGGCTCGGTGACGCCGGAAACCCGGCCGCTGGACGTGATCGCAAAGCCGGCAGGCAGTTCCGCCGGGGCCTTCGTCGCTACCTCACCATGTGCCACTGGCGCCACCTCCGACTGAGAACTCCGATGCGTGATGTCCGTGCGAGTGGCCGACGAATTCGTCGGTAGCCGCCCACAGAATCGGCGGATGCGTCCACGGCTCGGACATCTTGTAAGTCGCCGGGTGCGGCCCCTTGCGCGACCAGATCAGCGCCGCCAGCACGATCACCAGCAACGCCGGGATTCCGATTAAGTACAGGTGAATCTCCATAGCGCTCACGACGGAAACCGTATCCCACCGAGTGATCCCGCGGCGCGCTTGGACACGAGATTGGCCGTCAGGCCGCGCCCTCGCCGAGGTATCGGGCCCAGGACGGATCCATTTCCTTGACGGTGGACAGCAGTCGCCAGTGCTGCCCGGTCGGCGGCAGCGGCGCCCGGCGCAGTGCCCAACCGAGTTCGGCGAGCAGCTTGTCGCCCTTGCGGTGGTTGCAGGTCGAGCAGCAGGCGACGCAGTTCTCCCAGGAATGGCCGCCGCCGCGGCTGCGCGGCACGACGTGGTCGACGGTGTCGGCCTTCGCTCCGCAATAGGCGCAGCAGAAGCGGTCGCGGTGCATCAGGGCCGCGCGGGTCATCGGGACCCGGGCCCGGTAGGGAACCCGGACGTAGGTCCGCAGCTGGATCACCGACGGCACCGGGATCGACTCGCTCGCCGAGTGGATGACCGGCCCGGATGGGTCGTGGTGCACCACGTCGGCCTTGCCGCAGATCACCATCACGATCGCGCGCCGCATCGGCAGCGCGGTCAGCGGTTCGTAGGTGGAATTCAGCAGCAGAACCCGGCGGCGACTCCAGATCGAAGCGCTTTCGTGCCGGTTGGGTGGATGGGTATCGACGCCGGGGGCGGGGCGGTGGGAAAGACTATGCAGGGACGACGCGGGTGTGGGTCCGGTCAGCCCTGCCGCGGCCCCTGAACTTCGGTGGCTGCGGCGTCTCTTGCCCTGCGCCATAAATCCTCCGCCGATAGTCCACCATGATTCGTCGCCAATCGCACGCCTAATTGCTGGTGCACGCCGTGTCGAACCGGTGAACAGCAGGAGCGACTCCGCCCGTTTGACTGCGCCGGCTTGCCGATGCACCACAATGGGGGGTGATGGATCAGGTACAACAGTCCTTTTACGACGCCGTCGGCGGTGCCGAGACCTTCAAAACGATCGTGGCGCGCTTCTATGCCCAGGTCCCCGAGGACGAAATCCTGCGTGAGCTCTATCCGCTGGATGACCTGCAGGGCGCCGAAGAGCGGCTGCGCATGTTCCTCGAGCAGTACTGGGGCGGCCCGCGCACCTATTCCGACCAGCGCGGGCACCCGCGGCTGCGGATGCGTCACGTGCCGTTCCGGATCACCCCGATCGAGCGCGATGCATGGTTGCGCTGCATGCACACCGCCGTCGCGTCGATCGACGCACACACTCTCGACGACGAGCATCGCCGAGAGCTGCTCAACTATCTGGAAATGGCAGCTCACTCGCTCGTCAATTCGCCCTTGTAGATACCTCGCAACCGAACGGAGCAATATGAGCCCCGCCGCATGGTGGTCGAACGCCGTCTTTTACCAGGTCTATCCACGCTCCTTCGCCGACAGCAACGGCGACGGCGTCGGGGACATCGACGGCATCGTCGCCCATCTGGATTACCTGGAGCGGCTGGGCATCGACGCGATCTGGCTCAGCCCGGTCACCGTCTCGCCGATGGCCGACCACGGCTACGACGTCGCCGATCCGCGTGACATCGACCCGCTGTTCGGCGGGATGCCGGCGATCGAACGGCTGATCACGGCGGCCCACGAGCGCAACATCAAGATCACCATGGACGTGGTGCCCAACCACACCAGCTCCCAGCACGCGTGGTTCCAGGCGGCGCTGGCCGCCGGCCCGGGCACCGAAGCGCGGGAGCGGTATTACTTCCGCGACGGCAAGGGACCCGACGGGGAACTGCCCCCGAACAACTGGACGTCGGTGTTCGGCGGGCCGGCCTGGGAGCGGGTGGTCGAGCCCGACGGCAATCCCGGCCAGTACTACCTGCACCTGTTCGACACCCACCAGCCGGACCTGAACTGGGAAAACCCCGAGGTCTTCGACGACTTCGAGGCGTCGCTGCGGTTCTGGCTGGAGCGTGGGGTGGACGGCTTCCGCATCGACGTGGCGCACGGGATGGCCAAGCCGGCCGGCCTGCCCGACGCACAGGAAGCCGTCAAGGTGTTGTCGCACCGCGACGACGACCCGCGTTTCAACAACCCGGCCGTGCACGACATCCATCGCAAGATTCGCAAGATCGTCGACGAGTACGACGGCGCGGTGACCATCGGCGAAGTGTGGGTGCTGGACAACATGCTCTGGGCCGAGTACCTGCGGCCCGACGAACTGCATCTCGGCTTCAATTTCCGGCTCACCAAGGTCGCCTTCGACGCGCATCAAATTCACGACGCCGTCGAGAACTCGCTGAAGGCCACCGCCATATACGACTCCGTTCCGACCTGGACGCTGTCCAACCACGACATCGACCGCGAGGTCACCCGCTACGGCGGCGGTGAGATCGGGCTGCGCCGGGCGCGGGCGATGGCGATGGCGATGCTCGCACTGCCCGGCACGGTGTTCATTTACAACGGCGAGGAGCTCGGGCTGCCCGACGTGCTGGACCTGCCCGAAGAGGTGCTGCAGGACCCGACCTGGGAACGGTCCGGGCACACCGAGCGGGGCCGCGACAAGGTCCGGGTTCCGCTGCCGTGGTCGGGCGACACTCCCCCATTCGGGTTCTCCAGTTCGCCCGACACCTGGTTGCCGATGCCGGCCGACTGGGCGTCGCTGACGGTCGAGAAGCAGGACACGGATCCCGATTCGACGTTGGCGTTTTTTCGCACGGTGCTCAAATTGCGCAGGGAGCGCACCGAATTCGACGGCGTCGAGCTGCAGTGGCTGACGGCAACCGACGATGCGCTGGTATTCCGGCGGCCGGGCGGCCTGGTGTGCGCGCTGAATACCGGAGATCGTCCGATGGCGCTGCCCGCCGGCGAACTCATTTTCGCCAGTGCACCGTTGGTCGACGGTGAGTTGCCGGCCGATGCGGCGGCCTGGTTGGCCTAACCTTCCACCGGGGGCCGATTCGCGCCGCGGCCCGCGCTGGCCTATATGTGTTACATGGCAGCGTATGCGTGGGCAGTGATCGGAGCCGGCCCCGCCGGAATAGCTGCGGTGGGAAGGCTTTTAGATCACGGCATCGCGGCGGAGAAGATCGCCTGGATCGATCCCGCCTTTGCGGCAGGCGATCTCGGCCAGAAGTGGCGAGCGGTGTCGAGTAATACCATCGCCGAAACCTTCCTGCACTTCCTGAACGGCTCTGCGGCATTTCGGTTCTCGGAGGCACCGCCGCTGCCGCTGCGGGATGTGGAGCCGGGCCAGACGTGCGCCCTGGACCTGGTGGCCGATCCGCTGGTGTGGATTACCGGGCACCTGCGCGAGCGGGTACACGTCTTTCAGACAACGGCGACCTCGCTTTTTCTGGGCAACAGGCAGTGGAGAATTGAAACCGGACAACAAGAGGTCATCTCCGAAAATGTGATCCTCGCCGTGGGTGCGGTGCCCAAGAAGCTTGCTTACCCCGGCCTGCAGGAGATTGACGTCGAGGTCGCGCTGGATCCCGACCGGCTGGCCGAGCAGTCACTCGACGGCGCGACGGTGGCCGTCTTCGGCTCGTCGCACTCGTCGATGATCGTGCTGCCGAATCTGCTGCGCAACCCCGTCGAACGGGTGATCAACTTCTACCAGAGCCCGCTGAAATACGCTGTGTATCTGGATGATTGGATTCTGTTCGACGACACCGGCCTCAAAGGCCAGGCGGCCGCGTGGGCGCGGGAGAACATCGACGGCGTCTATCCGGAACGGCTGGACAGGTGCTGGGTATCAAGCCCGGAATTCGACGACAAACTCGCGCAATGCGATCGCGTGGTCTACACCGTCGGTTTCGAGCGCAGAAAGCTCCCCGAGACGCCGCAGTGGGGCCTGCTGGATTACAACAGGAGAAACGGCATCCTTGCCCCGGGCCTCTTCGGGCTAGGCATCGGGTTTCCGGAATATGCCGAAGATCCATACGGATTCGGGCAATACCGGGTGGGGCTCAAGAAGTTCATGGATTACCTGGACACCGTTTTGCCGTTGTGGTTGTTGTACCGGACCTGAGCCGCTTCACTCAGCGCAGCACCATCGCCGCCTCGCCGCGCCGGCGGTAGACCGATCCGAAGCGGGCGTCCAGACGCAACCAGGCCGGAAGGGTACGAACCCGGATGATTTCGCTCGCGTCGATTGCATCCCTTGACTGCGGCAGGAAACCCATTGCGGTCAAAGCGAACACACAACGCATCGGTAACCCGACGCTGGTGTCGGCCGAGCTGACCCGGATCACCTCCTGGTCGAGCAGCGAGGCCGGCGGGCCGTGCGAGCTGCTGTGCTCCTTGGCCAGCCGGGCACCTTCTTGGGCCAGATCCAGCATCACCTGGGCCGGCACGTCGTCGAGGTGGGTGAAGCCGGACTCCGGCGGCAGTGCACCGCGCCAGGACGAGTCCATCGCGAAACCCGGGTCGACGTAGCCGGTGTCATCCATCGCCGACAGCCCGCGACCCAATCCGTCCGCGGCGACCGTCATGTCGTCCGGGCTCACCCGGCCCACCACTACCCGGCTGGCGAGCACGTCGAAACCCGTTGCCATCCAAGCTGTTAGCAAACCGGATGAGCGAGTCCGCAGCCGAACGACCGCGGCATCGTCGAGGCGCAGAGCACGGTCGACGAACGCAGCCAGGTCGGAGCGATGGGCCGCCATCGATGCCGGGCCCAGCCACAATCCGCGATCAGCTAACGCAGCCACCGTTGCAAGTACTCCCGATGTTGTGGCCCGAGGCGCACCAACCGCTGCTCCTGGATGTGAACCGCGGCCAGCTGTGACTCGGCGATGACGGCCGGCTTGGACTGCGGATCGGCGCCGACCGAACGCACCTCGTAGCCGAGCGTGAAGTCGACAGTCCGCAGCTGCTTGGTCCAAATGGTCACCTGCAGAGGCGAATCGACCAACTTCAGCTGCGCCTTGTAGGTGACCCGTACGTCGGCGATCAGCAGCCCGATCTCCAAGATATCGACCTCGAACGCCGGTTTGAGGAAGGGAACCCGCGCCTCTTCCAGCAGCGTGACCATCGTGGCGTGGTTGACGTGCTGGTACATGTCGATGTCCGACCAGCGCACCGGCACCTGGGCGACGAATCCGACGGTCACCCGGAAGTCCCCCGTCCGCTGGTGCGGGTCATGCGGCGGATCTGGCGCGCGGCCACCGACAGCGTCGCGAGATCCTTGGCGCCGCTTGCATAGATCTCGGTGAGCGTTCGCCTGGCCCGCTCCACCCGGGACGCGCTGATGTGCTCCCACTCCGCGATCTTCTCTTCCCCACTTTCGTCCGGCTCCCCCACCGCGAGCACGTCGAGACACAGCGACCGCAGCGAGGCGTAGATGTCGTCGCGGATTGCCAAGCGCGCCAAGGAATGCCAGCGGTCGTATCGGGGCAGCGCTGATATCGCGGTGAGCAGGCCGTCGGTGCCCAACCGGTCCATCAGCGCGAAATACGTGTCCGCGACGTCGGCGGTTTCGGTATCGGTGATGTCGGCGATGTCGATGATGTCGAGCAGGCTGAAGCGGTACAGGCCGGCCGCCACCAGGTAGGCCAACTCTTTCGGCGCACCCCCGGCAGCGAACGCCGCGGCTTCCTGTTCGACGATGGCCTTGTCGTCACCGCGCAGCCACTCCGACATCCGGGGGGTCAACGTTTTGACCTTGGCGGCGAAGCGGTTGATTTCGGCGCCGACGGCCAGCGGCTGGGGGCGGTAGTTGAGCAGCCAGCGTCCGGCGCGGTCGATCAGACGTCGGGTATCCAGCGTCATCTGGTCCGAGAGCGCGACCGGGATATCCGCCGCGCGGATACCGCGCCAGATCTCGTCGATCCCGAAGATGGCGTCGGTGGCCACCCAGGTGCGTACCGCGTCGATCTGCCCGACCCCGACGTCCTGGGTGATCCGGAACGCGTAGCTGATGCCGGCGGCGTCCACCATGTCGTTGATCAACATCGTCGTGACGATCTCGCGGCGCAGCTGGTGAGTGCGGATCTCCGGGGTGAATCGCTCCCGCAACGGCGTCGGGAAATAGCGGGGTAACCTCGACGCAAAGACGTCCTGCTCTGGCAGTTCGGTGGTCAGCATCTCCGCTTTCAGGAGCAGCTTCACGTGGGCCATTAGGGTGCAGAGCTCGGGTGAGGTCAGCCCCAGACCGGCTTCGGTGCGCCGCGCGACGTCCTTTTCCGACGGCAACGCTTCCAGCTCGCGGTCGACGCCGTTCTCTTCGAGGAACTTGATCTGCATGGCGTGCACCGGCAGCAGGCTCGGGGCGTTGGCGCGGCTGGTGCCCATCAGGTCGTTCTGGTCCTCGTTGTCGGCGAGCACCAGTTTCGCGACCTCGTCGGTCATCGATTCCAGCAGCGCGCTGCGCTCGTCCCGGTGGACCTTGCCGGCCGTGACCAGCGAGTCGATCAGGATCTTGATGTTGACCTCGTGGTCGGAGCAGTCCACGCCGGCGGAGTTGTCCATCGCGTCGGTGTTGACCCGCCCACCCGCGAGGTCGAACTCGACGCGGCCCAAGGCCGTCACGCCGAGGTTGCCACCCTCGCCGATTACCTTGGCGCGCAACTGGTTTCCGTTGACTCGCACCGGGTCGTTGGCCCGGTCGCCGACGTCGGCGTCGGACTCGGACTCGGCCTTGACGTAGGTGCCGATACCACCGTTGAACAGCAGGTCCACCGGTGCGAGCAAAATTGCCTTCATCAGGTTGGGCGGGGCCATCTCGGTGACCTCGTCGTCGATGCCCAGGGCCACGCGCACCTGCGGGCTGATCGGGATCGACTTCTGCTCGCGGCTGTACACCCCGCCGCCCTCGCTGATCAGCGACTTGTCGTAGTCCTCCCAGCTGGAGCGCGGCAGGTCGAACATCCGCTGGCGCTCCGGCCACGTTCTCGCCGCGTCGGGGTCGGGGTCCAGGAAAATGTGCCGGTGATCGAACGCGGCGACCAGCCTGATGTGCTTGCTCAGCAGCATGCCGTTGCCGAATACGTCACCGCTCATGTCGCCGACGCCCACCACCGTGAAGTCCTGGGTCTGGGTGTCGACGCCCATCTCGCGGAAGTGTCGTTTGACGGCCTCCCAGGCGCCCTTGGCAGTGATTCCCATGGCCTTGTGGTCGTAGCCGACCGATCCGCCGGAGGCGAAGGCATCACCCAGCCAGAACCCGTAGGAGTGGGCGACGTCGTTGGCGATGTCGGAGAAGGTCGCGGTCCCCTTGTCCGCGGCGACCACCAGGTAGGCGTCGTCACCGTCGCGGCGTGTCACTTGCGGTGGGGGGCTTACCTTTCCGGTTGAGTGGTCGACATTGTCGGTGACGTCCAGCAACCCGGAGATGAAGAGCTGATAGCAGGCGACGCCCTCGGCGCGGGTCGCGTCGCGGTCGGCCGCGGCGTCGCCGGTGGGCAGCGGCGGGCGTTTGAGGACGAAACCGCCCTTGGCCCCGACCGGAACGATGACGGCGTTCTTGACCGCCTGGGCCTTGACCAGACCCAGGATCTCGGTGCGGAAGTCGTCGCGCCGGTCCGACCAGCGCAGCCCGCCGCGGGCCACCGGGCCGAACCGCAGGTGCACGCCCTCGACGCGCGGTGAGTAGATGAAGATCTCGTACTTGGGCCGCGGCAACGGCAGCTCGTCGACCAGCTGGGCATCCAGCTTGATCGCCAGCACGTTGCGGACGCGGGCCGAACCCTCGCGTGTCACAAAGTAATTGGTGCGCAGCGTGGCCTGCACCAGTGACGCGAAGGCACGCAGGATGCGGTCAGTGTCCAGGCTGACCAATGCGTCGATGTCCGCGGCGACGGCGGCGGCGGCCGTTTGCGCGTCGCGGCTCGTCGCCGATCCGCTGGGATCGAACAATGCCTCAAACAGCCGCACCAGCGATCGCGCTGTCGAGGGGTGCTCGTTGAGCACCGATTCGATGTAGGACTGACTGTAGGGAAAGTTGGCTTGCCGCAAGTACTTTGCGTAGGCACGCAGCAACACGACCTGCTGCCAGCTCAGCCCGGCGCGCATCACCAACTCGTTGAACCGGTCGACTTCGACCCGGCCGTGCCAGATCGCGGTGACGGCCTCGGCGAAGCGTTGTGCCGTGGCGTCGCGGTCGGCCTGCGTCTGCGCCACCTGGATGGTCGGGTGCGGCGAGATCCGGAACTGGTAGATCCACACCGGCAATCCGTCCGGTCGCATGACCGTGAACGGCCGTTCCTCGAGCACGACGACACCCATGCTCTGCAGCATCGGCAGCAGCTGGCTCAGCGAGGCGCTGTGCCCGCCCAGGAACCAGGTCAGCTGTGCGGTTCCCTCGCCGCGATCGGTGAACACGAGCTTGACCGAATCGCTGGTCAGGTCGTTGATGATGTTGACGTGGCCGATGGCATCGGCCGGGGTGACCGCCGTCTTGTAGGCCTCGGAGAAGGCGCCGGCGTAGTGCTCGGCGTCGGCGTGCGAGATCGCTCCGGTGGGTGCGGCCGCGACGAGCCGGTCAGACCAGGTGCGCGCGGCCTCGCTGATCAGCGCCTGGATTCGCATCCGGTTCTTTTCGGAGACGTCGACCGGGCCCGCATCTTCGGGCAGTCGCACCATGAAATGCATGAGCGCCCAAGGTGATTCACTGACCCGCGCAGTGAATTCCAGTCGCGTACCGCCGAATTCGCGGACCAGGATGTCCTCGATCTGCAACCGCACGGCCGTCGTGTAGCGATCGCGGGGCACATAGACCAGGCAGGAGACGAAGTAGCGCAGCCGGTCGTCCCGGACGAACAGCAACGCCCGGCGCTGGGATCCCAGATCCACCACGGCTTTGGCCATCGTGAATAGCCGTTCGCCGCTGAGGGTGAACAGCTCCGAACGCGGGACGGTCTGGATCACGTCGAGGATCAATTGAGCCGGGTGGACGGGGTCGCTGTCGGCCAGCGCCAGGGCTTCGCGGACCCGGCGCGAGATCGACGGGATCTCCAGCACGTCGGCGTTCATCGCGGCGACGGTGAACAGCCCGACGAAGCGGTGCTCGATCACGCCACCGTCGACGTATTCGCGCACCCCGATGGCGTAGGGATAGGCGCCGTAGCGCAGGTAGCTACCGACGGTGGCCTGGGCTAACACCAGCAGCTTGTCGTCATCGGTCAGTCGCGGGCGAGAACCGGTCCGGCTGCGCAGCACGCCGAGCTCGCTGGTCCCGTCGCCAGAAACCAGACCGTCGTGCACCCGGCACCGCTGGTAGCCCAGCAGCAGGAAGTTCCCCTCACCCAGCCAGCGCAGCAGCGCCGCGACATCCTCGCGGTCGGGCGCCGTGAAACGCCCGCCGGGGTTGTTTTCGACGTCGGCGGCCAGGTTGCTCAGGGCGGCGATGATCGCCGCGGCGTCGGCGGCCACCTGTTGGACGTCGCTGAGGACCTTGGGCAGCACCCTCTCGACCTCGGCGAGCGCTTTGGTGTCGACGGTTGGCACGAACTGGATGTGGATCCACGCCTCGCCGACGTATTGCGGGGTGCCCGGCGCCTTGGGTTCGATGCTGATCAGGTCGCCCGCCGGGTTGCGCTGCACATCGAACACCGGGGTCATCAGCACGGAATAGGAGACACCGAGCCGGTGCAGCAGCACGGTGACGGAGTCCATCAGCATGCCGCCGTGGTCGGTGACGACCTGCAGCGCGGGCCCGAAGCCCGCGGGATCCTCGGGCGGATAGACCGCCACGCAGCTCTCGCCGGGCGGTCGGTGCTGGCCCAGCCGGTAGTGCGCGTTCAGCAGCGCCGGGGTGAGGATGGTGGCCGGGATGGTCAGGTCGATGACGCCGGTTTCGAGGGTTCCGGGTTCTTTGTCGTGGGGGCCGCGATAGGTCTCGACGTAGGCCTTGGAAATCCAGTCAGGAACGTCCGACATCGTGGAGAACGCGGTCCACGGGATGGTTGCCTGCTTCGGTCCGGAACCGATCGTCATGCCGTTAGCTCCCTACTCAGGACGGTTGGCACTACGCGCAGTCACCCCACATCTCGGCGACCGAACCGGGCGCATCGTTGCGGGGCTGCTGGCAAAGGTGACACTAGTCCCGCGTGAGCTTGCGGTGCGTCACCCGGTGCGGCCTGGCGGCTTCGGCTCCAAGTCGTTCGACTTTGTTTTCCTCATATGCACCGAAGTTGCCCTCGAACCAGAACCACTTGGCCTCGTTGTCCTCGTCACCCTCCCAAGCCAGGATGTGTGTGCAGGTGCGGTCGAGGAACCAGCGGTCGTGCGAAATCACCACCGCGCAGCCGGGGAATTGTTCGAGGGCGTTCTCCAGCGAACTCAGCGTTTCGACGTCGAGGTCGTTGGTTGGCTCATCGAGCAGGATCAGGTTTCCGCCCTGCTTCAGGGTCAGCGCGAGGTTGAGCCGGTTGCGCTCACCACCGGACAGCACACCCGCCGGCTTCTGCTGATCGGGGCCCTTGAAGCCGAACGCCGACACGTAAGCCCGCGACGGGACTTCGCTCTGGCCGACGATGATGTGGTCCAGCCCGTCGGAGACGACTTCCCAGACGGTCTTTTTCGGATCGATGCCGGCGCGGCTCTGGTCGACGTAACTGAGCTTGACGGTCTCGCCGACCTTGACCGTGCCGCTGTCCGGCTGCTCGAGACCGACGATCGTTTTGAACAGCGTGGTCTTACCGACACCGTTGGGACCGATGACGCCGACGATGCCGTTGCGGGGCAAGGTGAACGACAGATCCTTGATCAGGGTGCGTCCCTCGAAGCCCTTGTCCAGGTGGTCGACCTCGACCACCACATTGCCCAGCCGCGGCCCGACCGGGATCTGGATCTCCTCGAAGTCGAGCTTGCGCGTCTTCTCCGCCTCCGCGGCCATTTCTTCGTAGCGCTGCAGGCGGGCCTTGCTCTTGGCCTGGCGCGCCTTGGCGCCGGAGCGCACCCAGGCCAGTTCTTCTTGCAGCCGCTTCTGCAGCTTCGCGTCCTTGCGGCCCTGAACCGCGATCCGCTCGGCCTTCTTCTCCAGGTAGGTCGAATAGTTGCCCTCGTAGGGGTAGGCGCGGCCGCGGTCGAGTTCCAGAATCCATTCGGCGACGTTGTCCAGGAAGTAGCGGTCGTGGGTGACGGCCAGGATCGCGCCCGCATAGCTGGCCAGATGCTGTTCGAGCCACTGCACGCTCTCGGCGTCCAGGTGGTTGGTCGGCTCGTCGAGCAGCAGTAGGTCGGGCTTGGACAGCAGCAGTTTGCACAGCGCCACCCGGCGTCGCTCACCACCGGACAGGTTGGTCACCGGTTCGTCGGGCGGCGGGCAGCGCAGCGCGTCCATCGCCTGCTCCAGCTGCGAGTCGAGGTCCCACGCGTCGGCATGGTCCAGCTCTTCTTGCAGCCGGCCCATCTCCTCCATCAGCTCGTCGGAGTAGTCGGTGGCCATCAGCTCGGCGACCTCGTTGAAGCGGTCGAGCTTGACCTTGATCTCGCCCAAGCCCTCTTCCACGTTGCCCCGAACGGTCTTCTCCTCGTTCAGCGGCGGCTCCTGTTGCAGGATGCCGACCGTGGCACCGGTGGCCAGGAACGCGTCGCCGTTGTTCGGCTTGTCCAGTCCGGCCATGATCCGCAAGACGCTCGACTTACCGGCGCCGTTGGGGCCGACGACACCGATCTTGGCGCCCGGGAAGAAACTGAGCGTGACGTCGTCCAGGATCACCTTGTCGCCGTGCGCCTTGCGGACCTTTTTCATCGTGTAGATGAACTCAGCCATGCCGGGGTTATGCCTTTCTGGTCTTCGAGAAGGATCTCGCGGACCATCCTATGCATCGCCCGGGATGCCCGACCCGCCCGCTAAGCCGACAGAGGCAGCGCGCTGGGGTTCTCGGCGCCGTCACCGGATCCGACCGAGCCCGCGTCCTCCGCGCTATTAACCGGCTCCTCCGCGCTATTGGCCGGCGCCGACTCCGCGTCGGGACCGGCGTAGCCGGGCTTTTCGATGCGCACGATCGCGCGCGAGCAGTCCGGGCCGACCGATGTCGCGCGCATTTCCAGCGACGAACGGCGATTGCCGTCGCGGTCTTCGTACTCGCTGGTGTAGACGTGGCCCACCACGATCACCGGCGCGCCCTTGCCCAGCGCGGCCCCGACGCCGGTGACCAGCTTTCCCCAGCAATTGACGGTGATGAACAGCGAGTTTCCCGGCTCCCAACTTCCCTCGCCGGTGCGCCGGCGAGAATTGCTGGCTACCCGGAACTTGATGAGTTCCTGCCCGCCGACGGTGCGGCGCTGCAGATCGTTGACGATGTGACCGACGACGGTCAGCTGGGTTTCGAACATGGGCTCAATTTCCTTTCGCAGGTGTCTCAGGTAGTGCTCGTACTTGCCGCTCATTGAGCGCGCAGACACCGACGAGTCAGGCCGGTCGTCCCGCCGCTGCCGGGCCCGTCTGTGGATTAAATCGTGACTGTGGATAAGGACGCGAGGCGGGTGCGGCGCGGGATCTGAGCGGCCGGGATTTGTCGGTGGTGGTCGCGATGATGTCGTTATGTCGTTGACCGCCTCGCCGAGCGCTGGTGAATCGCGCCCGCCCGACCGTCTGGGGGTGTTGTTCGAGGAGTTGGCGGAGTTAGCCGGTCAGCGCAATGCCATTGATGGGCGCATCGTGGAGATCGCTGCCGAGATCGAGCGCGACGAGCTGTGCGGGGCGACCGGCGCACGCTCAGTGGCGGCGTTGCTGGGCTGGAAGCTGGCCCTGTCCTCGGCGAATGCCCACACGA
>NZ_JCALDG010000026.1:0-55475 GCF_059812735.1 Mycobacterium sp. NGS40 | reverse complement strand
TTTTCGGGTGATGCCTTCGATAGGTGGAAGTCTTGGCGCGGTGGTAGCCGCGCAGCGGATAGATTACGGCGCAGCGGTTAACTGCCGGCCTCGAGCGAGTTACATGTGACCCTTGATTTCGGCGATCACACCACAACCTGCTTGGGCATGACGATCGGCTTGAAGCCGTACCGCGGACCCGAGCCGAAGGCGCCGGCGCCCTTGGCTCCGGCCACCATGCCGGGCATGCCGGGCGCACCCATGACCGAGGCTTCTTCGGTGGCCGCGGTCCAGCCCGAACCCTCGATCGGCGCGGTCGCTGCCGCCAACTCCGTCTGCGGGGCAGCGTTGGCCGCCCAACTGGCCGGCACCGACAGACGGCTCACCGTCTGCGCCCCGCCCAGGCTCGCCGTCGCCGCGCTGCCCAAGCCGCTCGCCGGTGTCACCGAGCTGACCACGGAGCCCTCGATGATGCCGCCGGCACCGGCCGGCACCACGTCGCTGACCGCGGCCGCCGGCACCGCGGCACCGGCCAAGACGTGGCCCAGCGATACCGCGGTCGGGATGGTGATCATGCTGAACCAGGCCGCGGTGTTGACCGCACCGTTGATGGCGTTCAGCACCGACGGCGTACCGAGGAAGCCGTCGATCGATTGCAGCAGGTTGTTGCTCGTGAAGGGGATTTGCAGCGCGTCGCTCAACGAGCTCAAATCGAACGCCTGCGCGGCCAGGGGCTGCACGTCGTTCGCCGTCACCGCCGCGTCATTGGCAGCATTCGCGGCCGCTCCGGCGGCCGGGTCGGTGGTCGAGGCCAGCGGCGTCACCGGCTGCAGCATCCCGGCCGCCGCATCGCTGGCGGCCTGGTATGCGCTCATCGCGGTGGCGTCTTGGACCCACATCTCCGAGTACTCCATCTCCAATTCCGTCACCTGCGGAAGGGTGAAGGGGAGCCCGGCGAGTGCGGCGGTGAACTCCGCGCGGTTGGTGAAGACCAGCGCCGGGTTGACCACCCCCGCGTGAGCGGCCTCGAAGGCGGCCGCCGACGATGCGGCAGCCGAGCTCGCCTGCTCGAGTGCGGTCGCCGTGTCGGTCAGGTAGGTCACGATCGGCTGTGCCGCGGTCGCGGCCGCGGCCGACCCACCACCCGTCCACGCCTCGGTGGTCAGCAACGAGATGATCGACTCCCACGAGGTCGCCGTGGTGCTCACCTCGGCGGCCAGGTTGGCGTACGCGGTGGCGGCGGCCATCAGCGGTGCGGAGCCCGGTCCGCTCCACACCAGCGTCGAGGTGATCTCCGGGGGTAGTGCTGCAAAGTCCATAACCATTTTGTGTATCCGCTCCTGTTCGAAGAATTCGCTTGGTGGTTAACCGTGAAAGTTGTTAGACGGCTGTCAGTTTCGGCATGACGATCGGCTTGACGCCATAGCGCGGCGCACCGAAGCCGCTGGAGGCGCGTCCAGCGCCCGTGACCATGCCGGGCATGCCGGCCATCGGCGCGCCGGCGCTGGCCTGCGGTGCCGCTCCGGTCCAGCCCACGGTGTGCAGCGGAGTGGCGGTGGTACCGACCACCGGAGTGACTTGACCGCCAACCCAACTCGGCGGCACCGCCAGGTTGCCGACCAGGGTGCCCTGGCCGATGCCGGCGACCACCGGCGTCACGGCACCACCCATGCCCGCCGGCATCGGGGAAGTCGAGGCGGCCAGGTCCGCGGCGCCCGCTGCCGCGGCGGCATCACCGATCGTGTCGCTACCGGCGGGAAGCAGACCACCACCGGCCATACCGACGAGGTTCGATGCGGCCGAAGCCCAGTTGCCCGCACCGATGTTGAGGATGTTGGCCCCGTTGCTGGACAGACCGAACATGCCGCCGAGCATCGACGAGTTGGTGAAGTTACCGGTGCCACCGAGGAGGTACTGCAGCCAGTCCAGGCCGGTGCTGCCGGGGCCCTGAGCCTGAACCTGCGACACCGGATCCGACAGGAGGCTCATCTGCGAGGGGTCGGCCGACTGAAGCAGGGCCGACGCCGCGTTGTTCGCCTCGGTGTCGCTGTAGCTGTTGGAGCTGGTTCCCAGGTTGGTCGTATACGTTTCCAGCTGGGTCTGAGCTTCCCCGGCGGTCGTCTGGTAGGTGGTGCCGAACGCTGAGAAAAGCGCCGCCTGCTGCAGCGACACCGCGTCGGCGCCGGCCGGAGCGACAACCGTGGTCGCCGCCGCGGCGCCGGCATTCTGCGCCGCCAGATTGGCATTGATCGCTTCCAGCTGCCCCTGCGCGGCAAGCAACTCTTCAGTCACTGTTGTCAGGAATGACATCCATTGCTCCTCTAATGTTCGAACCATGTCGACCCAAATAACTGGGTCAACCCTGAGTGGTGGTGTACAAGCCCCTGTGTACTGGCGTAAGGCTATTTCCCCCAGTCACCAACTTCCCGATCGAAAGGGCGCGGGTGACGGGCGTTTACGGCGTCTTAACGCTGGTGCCCGCAGTTTTAACAGGGTCCTGTCGGCCGACATGGCGGTGTCATCTGTTACTCAGCGCTGAGTAGCTGGGAGTCGCGCGGCGCGGGGATCTTACGCGAACCGCGACTCACGCGCACGCCCTGAATTCGGCCACATTCGGGGGGACGCGGTGTCCCGCAATCGCGCCGCGCGCGCTAGATTCGCCGCCGGGGCCCCCATAGCCCAATTGGCAGAGGCAGCGGACTTAAAATCCGCCCAGTGTCGGTTCGAGTCCGACTGGGGGCACGTCAAAAGGGGTGCCCATCACGAGCAACCACCCATTGCGAATGACATCGGTGAGCGACGGCCGGCAAACTCCGCGTGCTCGATCCCGAGGTCAGCTCTACATTTTGCTGCGGTTCTGCGGGCAGTAGGCCGCAACCGCCGCGCCGACAATGCTGCCGGCGCCCATGTTGCTCACTCCCAGCGCCTTCTTCACGTCGTCGACGGTCTGGGCCATCGTGTCCCCGGCGTCGAAGTCCTGACACACCGCGTGACCGGCGTTGATCATCATCTGGTCCTGACCACCGGGCCAGGAGAGGCCACGCTGCTGCAGCGTGCGCAGGAAGGTGTCATCCGCCCCGTCGGCACCGGCGATCGGGGCAGCGGCGATGGCGAGAAGGCCGGTCGCGACGGCGGCGATCGGGCCCGCCAACCATGTCGTGTTCTTCATTTATGTCGACCCCCTTGACGTGAACCATGCAGGACCAGAATCCTAACTTCGTCTTGACATTATGTCTCGACAACGGATTTCGCGGCTGTGCGCGCCCGCCCTAGGCGCGAGATACCGCCGCGCACAACTTATTACGCGTCGCGCTCACCCGCATCGATGGCCATCGACAGGAAGTCCAGCCGCCAGAGCTCCTGAAAAAGCTTGCGCGCGAAGTGCTCCGCCTCGCCGAGGCTGGCGCCACCGCGCTGCGCAACCCCGGCGGCGATCGCCCGGATGCTGCGGCGGCCGTCGACGAGTTGCGCGAAGGGCAGGTGAGCCGGGCCGAGGCGCAGCCGATAGCCGGGTCCCAGCAGATCGGCTTCCGCCAGCACGCACGCGGTACGCGACATCGGTATGTAGTCCAGAGCCGCGTCCGCCGTGAAATCGATCGTGTACTGCTCTTCGGGACGGTCCGGGCGGCAGGCCATGAAGAAATGTGTCGCGTTCGCGGTCTGCAGCCGCTCCATCACCGACCACAGTTCGGTCTCGGGCAATTTCGCCAGGCGATCCACGAATTTGATTGCCGGAGTGAACATTTCGTGTGGATAATACGGCGACTTGTGGAACCACCCCTGGAAGGTGAGCCCGGCCGCGGCGACCAGTTCACGACACTCGTCGACGGTGTAGCTGCGCTGGCGACCGTGCAGGAACGTATCGACGAGCGCACCGTCGGTTTGCAGATCGCGCGCCACCGCCAGGTAACTCCGGACGGGATGGTCCGCGGGCAGCGTCGCGATGACGTCCTTGACCGCCTGAACCGACGCGTCGTCCTGGGAAAGGCCCATGTCGCGGAAGACCGACTCGAGCAGTTCGACCCCGATCCGTCCGTATTTGGCGTAGAGCATGATCC
This sequence comes from Mycobacterium sp. NGS40, assembly GCF_059812735.1. Taxonomy (NCBI): domain Bacteria; kingdom Bacillati; phylum Actinomycetota; class Actinomycetes; order Mycobacteriales; family Mycobacteriaceae; genus Mycobacterium; species Mycobacterium sp. NGS40. Next base: position 51,438 of record NZ_JCALDG010000026.1, on the reverse strand, counting down.
CCATCGCGCCGTCGCGTCGCAGGCAACCCGCCAGCGCCGCCATTCCGGTCAGCGGATCGGCCAGGTGATGCAGAACGCCGGTGGACACGATCAGGTCGAAGTCGCGGCCCAGCGCCGACACCTCTTCGATCGGCAGCAGGCGCAATTCCAGGTTGTCCAGGCCGTGCTTGTCCTTGAGGTACCGCTGATGGTCCAGCGCCGATTGGCTGACGTCGATCGCCACGACCTTGGCGGCACGGTTGGTGAAGGCGAAAACCGACGCCTGGTTAGCTCCGCACCCCGCGATCAGAATGTCGAGGTCGGGTCGATAGTCGCGGTCCGGCCACAACACCCGGTGCGCCCGCAGCGGGTCGAACCACTCCCAGTTGTTCTTCGAGTAGGCCTCGAGGTCGTCAATGGGGGGCGGGTACTGCCACCGATCGTATTGCCGGGAGACCACGTCGTTGCGCGGATCGTCGTTCACTACAGACGCATCGTCGTTCACTACAGACGCAATGTAGTGGGTTTGCCCGGTCGCCGCAGGATGCCCGCGGCACCGATGCGGCGGTGCTCGCCGGTGTAGGAGGAGCCAACTCCTACACTGGCCCACCGTGGGCATGCTCTTCGGATTTGCGCCGTGGCTTATCTACTGGGTGTTGGTCGGCAACGTCCCGTTCAAGACCGCGGTGGTGGTCGCCTTCGTAATCGCGGCCGCCGCATTTGCGATCGGGCGCGCCCTGGGGAAGTCGAGCGGCATCCTGGAGATCGGCGCGGTGGCCACGTTCGCCGTGCTGGCGGTTCTCACGTTCACGCTCAGCGAGACGTTCATGCATCGATGGATACAGCCGCTCAGTAGCGCCGGGATCTTCCTGGTGGCCCTGATCGGGCAGCTGGTCGGCAGGTCGTTCGTGCGCGAGTTCGCCGCCGCCGAGCAGCCCCCTGACGTGGTCAAGACCGAGCTGTTCGGCCGCATCACCGACGTCTTGTCCTGGATCTGGATCGCCGCGTTCGCCGGTATGACGGTGTCATCCGCGATTCCGCCGGTGCTGGAGCAATTCGGCGGGCAAGCGGCCACGATCCTCGATACCCAGACCCCGCTGCTGTTCATCTGCTACTGGGTGATCCCGTATTCGTTGCTGGGGGCGGCGGCGCTCGCGTCACGGTACGTCCCGGAGCGGATGCTGGTCGGGGTCGACGACCTCGCGCGGGAAACGTCGTTCGTCGCGTACGACGAAGCGACGATCGATGAGCTGTATTACCTTGCCCAGGAACACGCGAATCGCGAGGTAGGCCCGGGCAAGGAGGCGTACAACGTGAAGGTCGGGGGGATGGGAACTCCGCTGACCGGCGACGAGTCGCGCAAGTCGTGGCCGTCGTCCTACAAGGTGCGCGATAAGAAGGGGTAGGCGCGCGACGTCTGCTCGCGTGGCATTCATCAGCGAGACAACTTCCACTTGTTAGGTCGACTGCATGGCATCCAAGAGGATCTGGCCCGTCGCTGCCGTCACCGTGCTCCTCACGGCGGCGGCCTGCTCGTCAGGCCATTCCGGGTCGGGCGCAAAGCCGGACTTGAGCACGCCCGCCGGCAAGGCGCTGACCATCACCCCGGAGCAGATGCTGGCCGCGACGGAGGGGGATACGCCGGTCGCGTACGCCAAGCCCGAACACGGCACCATCTCCTACGGCCCCAACGGCGCGATGATCTACACCCCGGACGCCGGGTTCACCGGCACCGACCAGCTCCACCTCACCTCCACGCCCAGCGTCAAGCTCTATGCCGAGAATCTGCCGCCACTGGCCACCATCGGCGGCGTCGCCGTCCAGGCCAATGCGCATGGTTCGGCAATCGCCCCGGTGCCGGGTAGCTCCAACGAGATCTACGGCCTGACCGACCGCGGCCCCAATGTTCCCGGGCGTACGCCGAACGAAATCGTCTTTCCCATACCCGATTTCCACCCGCAGATCGCCAAGCTCAAGCTCGCCGACGGGGTGGCCTCGGTCGAGAAGATCATCACGCTGTCGGGCAAGGACGGGGCGCCCCTGGTCGGGCTGCCCTACCCGCAGGCCACCGCCGCCGGCGAGTCGGTGGTCGACCTCAATGGCGCGCCGTTGCCGCCCTCGGATCACGGTCTGGACGGCGAAGGTTTGGTCGCGTTGTCCGACGGCACCTTCTGGGTTTCCGACGAATACGGCCCGTTCATCGTCCATTTCGACGCCAATGGCAAAGAGCTGGAACGTCTTTCGCCGATCGACGGAACGCTGCCCAAGGAGCTGTCGCTGCGCAGCCCGAACCAGGGCCTGGAGGGCCTGACGCTGACCCCCGACGGCACGACGCTGGTCGGCATCATGCAGTCGGGCCTGCAGACCCCGGGACTGGTCGGACCGGCGGCGTCGGTCCCGATGACGCGCATCGTGACGGTCAGACTCTCCAACCACAGCGACGTGCACGAGTATCTCTACCCGCTGGCCAACCCACAGCAGACCAAGGTCGCGGTCTCCGAAATCACCGCGGTCAGCAACACCACGTTCCTCGTCGACGAGCTCGACGGCGAGCCACAGCCCAACGGCAACAAGAAGATCTATCTGGCCGACATCTCCGGAGCCACCGATGTCGGGCCCCGGGAGACGGTGCCCGGTGCGGCCTATCAGGCCGACCGTGGCGGGCTGCTGATCAACAACGTTCCGATCGAAACCTTTGTCGGGATCGGCGGGGTCGAGGCGGCCACCGACAAACTCGCCGCCGCCGGAATCTCGGTGGCCGGCAAGAAGCTCAAGCTCGATCTCACCGATCTGCTGCGCTCGTTGTCGGCCGCCGGAAACTTCTTCGGGCACGCCAAGATCGAAGGCATCATCACCCCCGATGGCGGAAAGACGTTGATGATTGCCAACGACAGTGACTTCGGGTTGGACGGCGTGATTTCCACCAACCCACCGTTTGCGCTCAAGCCTAAGATCCAGCCCAACGGCGCGCAGGACAGCGGCGAGATTCTGACCGTCGACATGAGGAAGCTGCCGCCCACGATGGAGGCGGAGACGGTGCCCATCAAGGTGGGCTGAGCCCCCCCTCGCCGAAGTTCGGATACGTTGGTTCCCGGCGGGCGCACCCCCACCAGGACCCGGACGAGCCGCCCGCGCTCCGCACTCGATGGCGGCCCCTGCAAGGAGCATCTCGATGAACTCGGTCAGCCCGGATGCCATTCGCGCGGAGACGATCACCATCACCGGCCACGGTGGCGATCAGATCGAGGCCTATCGCGCTTCTCCGGTTTCCGAGCCGCTCGCCGAAGGATCGCGCGGCGGTGTCGTCTGGATCCATCACATGCCCGGATACGACCGGGAAACCAAGGAGTTCGTTCGCCGGCTGGCCGTCGCCGGCTACCACACCGTGGCGCCGAATCTGTACTCCCGCGAGGCGCCGGGCGCCGCTCCCGACGACGCGGCCGCGGCGGCACGCGCGGCCGGCGGCGTGCCCGACGAGCGGCTGATCGGGGATGTGGCGGGCGCGATCGAGCACCTGCGGTCGCTGCCCGGCGCGAACGGGAAGTTCGGGGTGATCGGGCACTGCTCGGGCGGGCGGCACGCATACCTGGCGGCCTGCTCGCTGCAGCTGGACGCGGCCGTCGACTGCTACGGCGCCTTCGTCGTCGAGGATCTGCCCGAGGGCATGCCCAAGGCCATGCAACCGATCCTGCATCTGGCGCCGAACCTGGGCTGCCCGCTGCTGGGCCTGTTCGGAATCGACGACAAGTTCCCGGCCCCGGCCGCGGTGGCCACGCTGGACGCCGAGCTGACCAAGCTGGACAAGGCACACGAGTTCCACTCGTACGAAGGTGCGGGCCACTCGTTCTTCTCCGTCGACCGCCCGGCGTACCGGCCCGAGGCGGCCGTCGACGGCTGGCGCCGCATCGACGAGTTCTTCGCCACGCATCTGAAAGGTTAGGTCCGCCAGGCTATGTGCACATATCTGACCGAACACGTCGAGATCGACGGCAGTGGCAAGGGCGCGCAGGGATGGTTCGGCGCGGACCGCGCGACGGTCTACGTCGACCATCCCGTCCACGCCCCGTTCGGACACACGGTCAACATCGACGTGATCAACCCACAGCTCGGTCCGTCGGCGCGGGTCGCGCTGGAACTCACCGAGGAAAGTGCGCTGGCGCTGGCCGACGCCATCCGCAAAGCGATAACGAATGCCCCGGTCGGCCTCGCATCCAAGGACCAGTAGGTGACCCATGACGACAGAGCCTGACTACCCGCAGACGGCCGCCGCCCGGGGACGCATCGAGCCGGTGCCGCGACGGATCCGGGGTTTCCTGGGCGACGAGCTGGTGTTCGACACGACCGCTGCCCGCTACGTGTGGGAAATCCCTTACTACCCGGCCTATTACGTGCCGCTGGCCGATGTGCGCGCCGAATTCCTGCGCGACGAGAACCATGCGCAGAAGGTCCAGTTCGGACCGTCGCGGCTGCACTCGGTGGTCGGGGCCGGCCAGACGCATCCGTCGGCGGCGCGGGTGTTCGACGCCGAGGCCGACAGCCCCGTCGCCGGCACGGTGCGCTTCGAATGGGATGCGTTGCGCTGGTTCGAAGAAGACGAACCCATCTATGTCCACCCGCGCAATCCGTACTCGCGGGTCGACGCGCTGCGCTCCCACCGTCACATCCGGGTCGAGCTGGACGGCGTCGTGCTGGCCGACACCCGATCGCCGGTGCTACTCTTCGAAACCGGTTTGCCGACAAGGTATTACATCGATCCCACCGACGTTGACTTCGCACATCTGGAACCCAGCACGACCCAGACGCAGTGCCCTTACAAGGGGGTGACGTCGGGCTACTGGTCGGTGCGTGTCGGTGACACCGTGCATGACGACCTCGCCTGGACGTATCACTTCCCGCTGCCGGCGGTCAGCCAGATCGCGGGGCTGGTGGCGTTCTACAACGAGAAGCTGGACATCGCAGTCGACGGCGTCAGCTTGGATCGGCCGAACACGCACTTCAGCTAGCCCGCATTCGGCTCGCGCCGATGGGTGTCGGCTCGCGGCCACATCGCAGCCGACCATCCTCGGTTGTCAATGATGTTGGGGCACAGCAGCAGCGCTGCCCGTCCGGGACGCAATGTGCATGGGGTCATGCGCGGACGACGTTGGTCATCAGATCTGCGGTATTTGTGCCCTACAGACGCCCCGCATAGGCGGCAAGTATTAGCAAGGACCTGACGGCCTTCGCCGCCGCGTCCGACAGCCGTATTGGCACGCCCAGACAGGAAAGCGCCGATGTCGACCAGCGCACTCACGCTCGTGCTGATCCCGTGCTTCTCCGGAGCGCCGTGGGAGGGTCGACAGTTGGCCCCGTTCGCGGGGCGCGACATCATGACGATGCGACTTCCCGAGGGCCTGACCGACGTCGAGTCCTACGCCGACTTCGTCGCCGAGCAGGTGCGGGGACTCGAGTCATACGTTCTGGTCGGGGATTCTTTCGGTGCGGTGATTTCACTCACGCTGGCCACCCGCCAACCCCCGGGCCTCGTCGGTCTTGTGCTGTCGGGCGGCTTTGCCGCCAACCCGCTGCCTCGTTGGAAAGGAATCGCCTCTCGCGCATCGCGCTTGGCCGTGGGCTTTCTTTACCGGCAGGGAACCCTGCGATTCCACGCGTTTCAGTTGGCTTCGAAGTTTGATGCCACCGCACCAGTTCCGCACACCCAGGACGACTACCGACAGCTGTTCATCGATAACACCCCCCGGCGCAGCTACACCGCGCGGGTTACCTCCGTCATCGACTTCGACATCCGTGACCGGCTGGCGCGGGTGCGGGCCCCGACCCTTCTGATCACGCCGGAGGACGACAAGCTGGTCGGCGCTCAGGCTGCCCAGCAATTGCTGGCCGGTATCCCTGACGCTCGCGAGGTGATTCTTCCGGCCACCGGCCACATGTTCCGCTTCACCCACCCCGACCTTTACGGACACACCATCGTCGATTTCATCGACCGCGTGATCACCCCCGCAGGCGTCGAGGTATCCGAGCGACCGGGTGTCCGGCAAACGTGACTGCCGACGCACTGGCGCACCTCAACGAAGGGATTGAATGATTCGCCACCAAAGCGGAATTTGGGTATTGTGATATTTCCCTCTATTCGCCTGGAAAAGATAAGAAATTCTTACTTTTTTACTGCTCGCAACCCGGACAAGTTAGTTAGCTAAATGTAAATATAGCCAGTTCAAACGCTATGAAGAAGTTTGCTCAACTACCGCTCCGCAACTGTACTGCAGACAAATTTAAGTTGCTGCAAAGTGAGGTGGGTAACAGTCCTGAATTCATGCTTAACGGCCACGATTCAGGCGGTAAAATTTGTTCGAACAGTCCGCAATTTCTGCGGCTGTATGTGGTTTTAGTTCGCGGCCACGCGCGTCGCCGGGCGGGTGCCGGGCGGGCGGGCAGATGGCCGATACCAACAGCGAAGGCGGTGCGAACGTGAGTGAGATCAACGGCCGGGAGGCCGCCCGCGAGATCGTCGAGATGGACGCGACGCCGATGGCTTCGGTGGCCATCGAGATTGCGGTCGGCAACGGCCCGATCAGTGGCATCGCAATCAGCCGCGACGGCAGCCGGTTGGTGGCGACCCACTATGCATCCGACAGCGTCTCGGTCATCGACACCGAGACTTTTCGCGTCGTCGACATGATCGACGGCGTCGGCGAACCGTTCACCGTCGCCGTGGGCGGCTCGGGAACGGGTCGGGCGTACCTCAGCACGGTGTCGACGGCCTTTGACGCGATCCAAGTCGTCGACGTGTCCACCAACGAGGTGGTTGCGACGCATCCGCTGGCGCTCAGCGTCATCGATCTGGCGGTCGATGCCGCCGGACGCTGGGTGTACGCCTGCCGCAACGCCAACGGCGTTGCCAACCTGGCCGCCCTGGACACCGAGACCGGTAAGGTCCGCTCGATCACGGCCGCGGACTCGGCCACTAGTGAATGCGTGCGGGTCAGTGCCGACGGATCACGGGCGTACGTGGGCGTCAACGGACCCGCCGGCGGCCGGCTTGTTGTGATCGGCACCAAAGCGCAGCCCGAGCAGGCCCGCACCAGCTGGCGCGAGACGCGCAGCACCGGCGACCGGACCCGGTTGCAGATGATCGGCACCGTCGAGATCGGTCTGCCCGTCCGCGACGTCGCGCTGAGCCCCAATGGATCGCTCGCCTACGTGGCGAGTTGTGCGCCCGAGGTGGGCGTCGTCGTCGACGTCGTCGACACGCGGACCAACAAGATCACCAACACCCGCAAGGTCGGCGAGATCGGCGGCATTCTCACCGGGATGACGCTGTCCGCCGACGGAGACCGCATCTACCTGGTCAGCGACGACAACGTGACCGTGCTGTGCACGCTGACCCACGACGTGATCGCCACACTCGGAGCGGGGATGCAGCCGTCGGCTGCGGTGGAAAGCCCGGACGGCAAGCGTCTCTACATCGCCGGCTACTCCGGCGCGGTGAGCGTTACGCCCATCGCGTCGGCCACGCCGATGGCCATCGAGAGTGCCGCGGTGATGGGCGAGCTGTCGACGACCGGTTGGCTGGTGCCCGACCTCCTGTCGCACGAAATACCGCACGAACCCGTGCTCGCCTGAGTTTGCGCCCGGGCCGCCGCGGTGCAACGCGTTTTGTCAGGGGAATGTGGTTTCCGATGGCGTAGCGCGGCGATACCATTCGCCCCACCGACCATGAGGCGGTGCAGCGCCGAGACGGTAAGGCGGTAGCTCGATGGACAGCACGATGCAGGACTTTCCGCTGACAATCACCGCGATCATGCGGCACGGCTGCGGTGTCCATGGGTCCCGGACGGTCACCACGGCCACGGGTGACGGGGGCTACCGGCACACCACGTACCGCGAACTGGGTCGCCAGGCCGCCCAACTGGCACACGGGTTGCGCGGCCTGGGCGTGACCGGAGACCAGCGCGTTGCGACGTTCATGTGGAACAACGCCGAGCACCTCACCGCCTACCTCGCGGCCCCGTCGATGGGCGCCGTGCTGCACACCCTCAACATCCGGCTGTTCCCCGAGCAGATTTCCTACGTCGCCAACGAGGCCGAAGACCGGGTCGTGCTGGTGGACATGTCACTGGTCAAACTGCTCGCGCCGATACTGCCCGAGCTCGAGACCGTGCACACCGTGATCGCGGTCGGCGACGGCGACATCGCGGAGCTGCAGGAGTCGGGCAAGACGGTGCTGCGGTATGCCGAGTTGATCGAGGGCGAGCCGACCGAATTCGACTGGCCGGACATCGACGAGAAGTCGGCGGCCGCGATGTGCTACACCAGTGGCACCACCGGCAACCCCAAAGGTGTTGTCTATAGCCATCGTTCGAGCTTTCTTCACACGATGGGCGCGTGTAGCACCAACGGTATCGGGGTGGGGGCCTGCGACCGGGTGTTGCCCATCGTGCCGATGTTCCACGCCAACGCGTGGGGGCTGCCGTACGCGGCCCTGATGGCCGGGGCCGACTTGGTGCTTCCCGATCGTCATCTGCACGCCCCGTCGGTGATCGACATGATCGAGAAGCTGCGGCCCACCCTGGCCGGGGCGGTGCCGACCATCTGGAACGACGTGATGCATCACCTCGAGAAGTATCCCGACCACGACATCTCGTCGCTGCGGCTGGTGGCCTGCGGCGGCTCGGCCGTTCCGCTGTCGATGATGCGCACCTTCGAAGACAAGTACAACGTCCAGATCCGGCAGTTGTGGGGCATGACCGAAACCTCGCCGCTGGCCACGCTGGCCTGGCCGCCGGTCGGCACCCCGCAAGAGCGGCACTGGGCCATCCGCGCGACCCAGGGCCGACCGATCTGCGGCGTGGAGATGCGCATCGTTTCCGACGACGGCACGGTGCTGCCCAACGACGGCCAGGCCGTGGGCGAGGTCGAGGTCCGTGGCCCGTGGATCACCGGCTCCTACTACCTCGGGCGCGACGCGTCCAAATTCGACTCCGGGTGGTTGCGCACCGGCGACGTCGGCCGCATCGACGAGGAAGGCTTCGTCACCCTCACCGACCGCGCCAAGGATGTGATCAAGTCCGGCGGCGAGTGGATCTCCTCGGTCGAGTTGGAGAACTGCCTGATCGGTCACCCGGACGTGCACGAGGCCGCCGTCGTCGGAGTTCCCGACGAACGCTGGCAGGAACGCCCGCTTGCCGTCGTCGTCCGCAACCCGGGCGCATCGGTCAGCGCGGCCGAATTGCGAACGTTCCTCTCGGACAAGGTCGTTCGTTGGTGGCTGCCCGAGCGCTGGGCGTTCGCCGAGGAGATCCCGCGCACCAGCGTGGGTAAGTACGACAAGAAGGCCATCCGGGCCCGGCACGCCGACAGCGGATATGAGGTCACCGAGGCGCACGACTGAACTGCGGCGCCGTGCTCGCGAGCGACAGCTGAAAGAGGTTGATTTCATGGCACATTCGCGCGTCTTCTCCGAATCGCTGGTCATACCGATCTCGGTCGGGCAAGCCTTTCACCGCACGCTGCCGGTGCCACTCACGGAGATCTTCAGCCGCCGGCACGGGCTCTTCCCGCCGATCAAACAGGTGCGCGACCAGACCGGTGCGTGGGATGCCGCGGGCCAGACCCGCACCGTGGTGATGGCCGGCGGGGGCAGCACGCGCGAGGAGCTCACCAGCGTCGACCCGCCGCGATCGTTCGCTTACCGGCTCGGCGACGTCACCGGCCCGATGGCCCTGCTGGTCGACCATGTGCTGGGCGAGTGGACCTTCACCCCGACCGCCGGCGGTACCGAAGTCACCTGGCGCTGGGATATTCATCCGCGCTCGGCGCTGAGCGCGTTGGCGCTGCCGGTGTTCGGCAGGATGTGGCAGGGCTACGCGCGACAAGCCCTGAGCGACCTGTCGGGGATGCTGACGCGCTGAGGCCGCAACCGTATTCGGTACGGTCGAGCCATGTGTCGACTCTTTGGCCTGCACGCCGGGACGCACGCTTGCACCGCAACCTTCTGGCTGCTCGACGCGCCGGACAGTCTGTCCGAGCAGAGCAGGCGGAATCCGGACGGGACCGGCCTGGGTGTCTTCGAAGCCGACGGCGAACCCCGGCTGTACAAGGAACCGATAGCGGCGTGGCAGGACCGCGACTTCGCCACCGAAGCTCACAGCTTGACCGGTACGACGTTCATCGCCCACGTGCGTTACGCGACCACCGGATCACTCGATGTCCGCAACACCCACCCGTTTTTGCAGGACGGCCGGATCTTCGCGCACAACGGCGTGCTCGAGGGACTGGAGATCCTCGACGCGCGGCTGCGCGCGGTCGGCGCGCAAGACTTGGTGCTGGGGCAAACCGATTCGGAGCGGGTGTTCGCCTTGATGACCGCCTCGATCCGCGCGGCGGGCGGCGACGTCGCCGCCGGCATCACCGAGGCGATGACCTGGCTTGCGGACAACGTGCCGATTTATGCGGTCAACGTGCTGCTGTGCACCGCCACCGACATGTGGGCAATGCGCTACCCGGCGACTCACCAGCTCTGTCTGCTGGACCGGCGCGACGAGCTCGCCGCCAACCCCGACTCGGAGTTTGACTTGCGTACCATGCGAATTCACGCGCGGTCCGACCTGCTGTGCAGGCGGCCGTCGGTGGTGCTGGCCACCGAGCCGATGGACAACGACCCGCGCTGGCGTCTGCTGCACCCCGGAGAGCTGGTGCACGTCGACGGCTCCCTGCAGATCCACCGGACGATGATCCTGCCCGACCCGCCAAAGCACCTGCTGCGCCGGGAGGATCTGAGTGTGCCGGTCGAAGTTGCGCAGCACGCCCTGCCCAACACCAGGAAGTTGTGACATGACGACCAGACGCGCGCTGGTATTGGCCGGCGGGGGAATAGCCGGAATCGCCTGGGAGACAGGGATTTTGCAAGGCATTGCCGACGAATCACCGGCTGCGGCGCGGCTGCTGCTGGATTCGGATGTGCTGGTAGGAACGTCGGCGGGCTCGACGGTCGCCGCCCAGATCGGCAGCGGCGACCCGCTGGAGACACTGTACGAACGGCAAGTCGCCGAGACGTCAAGCGAAATCGATTCCGGCGTCGACGTCGAGACCATCACCGAGCTTTTCCTGGCCGCCCTGGGTGAGCCGTATGACGACTCGCTGGGCAGGACGCGTCAGCAGATGCAGCGGATCGGGGCCGTGGCCTTGCGCACCAAGACCGTCCCGGAGCCGGTGCGCCGCCAGGTGATTGCGCACCGGCTGCCGTCGCACGACTGGCCGAACCGCGCGCTGCGCATCACCGCGATCGACACCGCCACCGGCGAATTGGCGGTCTTCGACGCCGAATCGCAGGTGGAGCTCGTCGATGCGGTCGCGGCCAGTTGCGCCGTACCGGGGGCGTGGCCGCCGGTGACGGTCGACGGCCGGCGATACATGGACGGCGGGGTGGCCCGCTCGGTGAACCTCGACGTAGCCCACGACTGCGACACGGCCGTGGTGCTGGTGCCCGCCGCGGCCGATGCGCCATCGCCCTTCGGCGGCGGGCCGGCCGCCGAGATCGCGGCGTTCGGCGGCAACGCGTTCGGAGTATTCGCCGATGCCGCATCGCTGAAAGCGTTCGGCCCCGACGTGTTAGACCCGCGCTGCCGCGTCAGCTCGGCGGTGGCCGGACGGGAACAGGGCCGCCGCGAAGCCCAAGCCGTCGCCCGGTTCTTGGGCGTGTGATCTAGAAGCCCTCGAGCATCGAGACGGCGTCGAGTTCCTCCAGCTCGCGGCAGGCGATCCGGTAACCGTCGGCGATCTTGTCGACCGCGCCGGCGATATCGCTTTCGCTGTGGTTGGCCATCACCTGCATCCGGAAACGCGCCTGGCCTTTGGCCACCGCTGGGAATTCAACGAGGTTGGCTACCAACCCGTTTCGGTGCAACTGCCGACTGACCAGTCGGGCTATCCGCTCGCTTCCCATTTTGACGCAGACGATCGGCGACGGCTCACCGTAGACCTCGAAGCCCACGTCGGCCAGCCGCGTCCGCAATTGCAGGACATTGGTCATGCACTGGCGCCGCAGCTGCGCGCCTTCCGGGCTGTCGACGATGTCGAACGCCTTGAGCACGATGGCCGCCTGGATCGGCGACAGGGCGTTGGAGAAGGTATTCGGTGAGGCATAGAAGCGCAGGTACTCGGTCACCCGGCGATGCTTGGTCGCGACGAACCCACCGTTGGAGGCGAAGGTTTTGGAGAACGATCCCATCACGAGGTCGACCTTGCCCATCATACCTTGCAAGCCGATGTGGCCGCGGCCGTCGGGGCCGATGGAGCCCAGATCATGTGCGACATCGACCATCAGCGTCGCACCGAATTGGCGTGCCAGATCTTGCAATTCGGCGATGTCAGGCGTGTCCGAGTTCATCGAGAAGAGTGCCTCGGTGACGATCATGATGCCGTGGTCTCGGTCGTGCGCCCGGATCGCTTCCAGCTTCGCGCGGGCGTCGGCGGTGTCGTTGTGCTTGAACAGATGCACATTGCGCGTCGCGGCGGCCGCACCCTCCTGCAGGCAGGCGTGGGCGAGCCGGTCCATGACGATGTGATCGTCGGACCGCACCAGTCCCTTGACCACGCCGTAACCGGCGGCCCAGCCGGTGGAGAACAGGCTGACGTATTCGGCGTCGACGAAATCCGCGATCCTGCGCTCCAGGGCGAGCGACGCCGACGTGTTGCCTACCAGGGCGGGGGAGCCGGCGCTGTGAACGCCGTAGTCGTCGATCGCGGCCCACGCCGCGGCCTTGATCTCGGGGTGACCGGAGAGCGAAAGGTAGTCCTGCGAAGCGAAGTTCACGCCCGACATGGTTCTGCCGCCGTCGTCGTGCACGGTGGCGTGGCGCCGGGGACCGGCTTCGGTGGCCCGGCCGAACGGCCAGAGGCCGTGTTCGCGCCGGCAGTTCTGCCATTGATAGAAGCCGTCGACGCGTGCGACGAGATCGTCGCCGCGCGGTTCACGGAAGTCCTGCATGCTGCCGTCCAGCGTCGCGGGGTCTGTTGCCTCGGCGACCGTTGCGGCCTCGGGCAAGCCGGCTGTGAGAGTCACTGTGCTCCTTGGGATTTGATCTTGACATAGGTCAGGTTGCCCGCGCGCTCAGGTTACTGGTCTCGTGTTGAATAACCTGTGAATCGCGTTGTAATTGACTTTTAACAGTGCCGGTCGCAGACCTGAAAGCTCTAGGAGTCGTTCAAAAGCCCGGCGTCGCGGCGGCGGGACGCTAGGATGCTACGGGCCCGCGCCGGGGTAGGGGAGATCCCAACCGCCCCAACGGCTCTCGGGATGATCAGTCCTCGACGGGATCCTCGGAAGCGCGTTCGAGTGAATCCAGCGCCTGGTCAGCCAGTAGCCGCCCGACGTCGATCACTTCGTCGGCCCGGTGGAAATCCAGGCTGCGGCACGTCGAACGCGGCACCTCGATCAACAGATCGGGCGGGTAGGCCGACAGCATGTGCCGGGTGAGCGCGGACTGGGCGATGTCGAAGGCCCGGTACATCACCTCGAAGCTGCCCAGCTTCGGAACGCCGGGCGCTCCCACGATTTCGGCGGCGTCGTCCTCGCCCGAGTCCTCCGTCCAGGTGTCCGCACCGAACCGGCTCAGCACCGCTCGCGCGGTGGGCCGGTCGAGCAGCGAGCGCACCGCCGTGGTGTCCAGCAGCGCAGTTGTGCTGCGCACCATGCGATTCAGTAACTCGACGGTGGCGCCGGGCTCGGGTTCTCGTTTCGCGATCGCCTCGCTGCCGCTGACACTCACGGCGATCGTCAGGTCGGCATTGACCACCGCGAGCGGGGCCATCGGCAGCGGATCCAGGATGCCGCCGTCGGCGAGCAGGCGGCCGCCGACTTCGTGCGGAGGGATCACCCCCGGAATCGCGATGGATGCCCGGATCGCCTCGTCGAGCGGACCGCGCTGAAACCACACCGACTTGCCGGCCAGCAGGTCGGTCGCCACCGCCGTGTAGGGGATCGGCAGTTCCTCGATCCGGACGGGGCCCAGGATGTCGCGCACCGCCTCCAAAATCTTCTCCGCCCGCATCACTCCCGCCGCGCTGATCGACGGGTCGAGCAGTCGCAAGATGGTGCGTTGCGTCAGCGACTTCGCCCAGTCGGCGAAATCGTCGAGCCGCCCGGCGGCCTGCAGACCGCCGATCATCGCACCCATCGACGAGCCGGTGATCCCCACGATCTCGAAGCCGCGGTCCTGCAGCGCCTCGATGACCCCGATGTGGGCATACCCCCGGGCACCACCGCTGCCGAGTGCCACGGCGACCCGGGTAGGTGAGGATCGACGCGCAACGGCTTCGCCAGACACCCCTACATTTTGCGTGCCGGAACCGGCCCTCGCCGGGTCGGGGCGGCACTTTTTTCATCCGTGATCGCAATTGCGCAGGAGATCGCAATTGCGCAGGAGTTCGAGCCCCCGTCGGTGGCCGCTAGCCGCATTCGTCGTCGGCAGCCGCCCGCGCGGCGGTGATCACCGCGGCCTGCCGGGCCGGCGTCAAGTCCACCCACCTGGTGTTCCAGCTGCCCGCGGTGGCTGCCGGGGCGGTCTGCAGCATCGCCAAATAGGGCTCGAACTGGGATTCCCCGGTCTTGGGCCGCGTGTCCATCCACACTTTTGCGGCATGACAGGCCTGGTAGTACTCCTCTTCGGTCGACTCCGCGGGGACATCGACCTTGGTTGTCACCCCGGCGGGGGACAGGCCGACTACCCCCGGTGGCGCTGAGGCCCTGCCCGGTGGGCCGGCCGACGACGGCGGAGCCGACGACGTGACCCTGCCGGCGGGGGTACCGCCCGATGAGCACCCGGTGACCGAAAGCGCGGCGATCAAACCGGTCGCCACGACGAGAGTTCCCCAGCGCCGGGGGCGGTGACTGCACGACCACACCGCCCCAATCTATGCAACACTGGCGGCCGTGATGGAGCGCTTCGGATTTTGCGAGTGTTGTCGGCCTTAACGCGCCGCCCTTGCCCAATCCGATCCCTTGTGGAGTGCTCCAATGTCTGTGTCTGTCGCCAGTTCTGTTGCGTTGCGTCCGCCGGCCGTCGCGTCGCCCTCCGCCGGGCCGACGCGGCTGCGGGTTCCCGACCTGCTGCATGCCACCGATCGAGCCGCCGACGATGTGCTCAGCGGCCGTTGCGACCACCTGCTGCCCGACGGCGGCGTACCGGACTCGCGGCGCTGGTTCACCCGCATCCACGGCGACGACGAACTGGACGTCTGGCTGATCAGCTGGGTTCCCGGTCACCCCACCGAACTGCACGACCACGGCGGGTCATTGGGGGCGCTTACCGTGGTGTCCGGATCGCTCAACGAATTCCGTTGGGATGGAACGAATTTACGGCGACGCCGGCTCGATGCCGGTGATCAGGCCGGCTTTCCACTGGGCTGGGTGCACGACGTGGTGTGGGCGCCCAGGCCGGTCGCGCGCCCGCTGTCGGCGGCCGGCACCGGAATCCAGCGCCCGGTGGCACCGACGCTGAGCGTGCACGCGTACTCGCCGCCGCTGAGCGCGATGTCGTACTACGAGGTCACCAAGAACAGCAGGTTGCGCCGCCAGCGCACCGAACTGACCGACCAACCGGAGGGGACGCAATGAGCCGTATCGACGTGGTCTTGAGATCCGCCCGCCGCCGTTTTCGGCGGCTGGGGGCCGCTGAGGTGCCCGATGCACTGCGGCGCGGGGCGGTGCTCGTCGACATCCGGCCGCAAGCGCAGCGATTCCGCGAGGGCGAGGTTCCCGGCGCGCTGGTGATCGAACGCAATGTCCTGGAATGGCGTTGCGACCCGACCAGTGACGCCCGCCTGCCCGAAGCCGTCGGCGACGACGTCGAGTGGGTGATCCTGTGTTCGGAGGGCTACACCTCCAGCCTGGCGGCGGCCGCGCTGCTCGACATCGGCCTGCACCGGGCCACCGACGTCGTCGGTGGCTATCACGCGCTGGCCGGCGCCGGTGTGCTCGCCGAATTGGCCGGCGATCCGGTCAGTCCGGAAGTGCTGGCGAACGCCGGGGCGCCCGCTCGCCGCTGGCTCTAATCGTTGGCGTGCAACAGCGGTCGCAGCCGCTCGGTCTTCTCCGGCGTCCACCCGGGCGGTGACAACACCGCTGCCCAGCCGTTGGCGACGTCGGCGACGTAGCGGTGGCCGTGGCCGTCGGGGACGTCCACGGCGACGGCCATATCCGCCGACACTTGCAGGAAAGTCACCACGGGGATCCACCGTGTTTGGGGCAGCACGTCATAGCCGCGCCCTTCGCGTAGCCAATCCGGTTCGCTGAACAACAGATCCGGCGTCCACCACGCGATCGGGTCGGACGCGTGCTGCAAATACACCACCCGCGGTGCATCCCACGGATCCTTCGGCCGGTCCAGATTGCTTGGGCGAGCGACGAATCGGACGTTGTGGCCGTCGTTGTAAATGGGCAGCCACTCCGGCGAGCCGGCGTCGCGGGTGGCGGTCAGGTCCGTCCAGATGGTGTTGTTGAACGTCGGGCCGCTGAACAGCGCGCCGTCGGTGCGGGCTAGGACGTTGTTGAGGCTCATGAACGGCGCCTCACCGCCGAACGAGCCCAGGCTCTCACCGAAGACCACGAGCTTGGGGCGGTGTCCCTCCGGCAGCTGCCGGATCAGTCTGTCTACGGCCTCGAACAATGCCTGGCCGGCGTGCCGGGCATTCTCCTTGTCCACCAAAAACGACAGCCAGCTCGGCAAGAACGAGTACTGCATGCTGACGATCGCGGAGTTGCCGTTGTACATGTACTCCAGTGCCGAGGCTTCGGCTTCGTTGATCCAGCCGGTGCCGGTAGTCGTTGCGACCGCCACGATCTCGCGCTGTAAGCCGCCTTCACGTTGCAGTTCGCGTGCCGCCAGCTCAGCAGTCGCGGTGATGCCATCGGCGGAATTCAGGCCGGCATAGGCGCGGATGGGCTCGGTGGCCGGGGCGCCGTTGAAGCTGGTCAGTTCGTCGAGTTTGGGACCGCCCTCGACGAAGATGCGGCCCTCGCGGCCCAACGACTCCCACGACACCAGCGATTGCGGCCCGCCCGACCGCAGCGGACTTTTCGGCGCCGCGGTCTCGGGATTCATCTCGTTGTTGGTCGCGGCGAACGTGTTGTTCATGGTGCGCATCGCGGACTTGAGCACGACGCCGTTAAGCAGGGTGATCGTCAACGTCACGAGCAGGGCCACCACAATGGTCACCGAGAGGCGAAACGGTGCGATCCGATCCAGTTGTCCCACAAGGAAACTGACCAGCACGCGGATGGCCTGGCCAATTTCGACGACGGTGAACAGCACGATGATGGACAGGACCGCGGCGATCGGGTAGTCGTACCAGTGCAGGTGCGCGACACCCATCAGGTCGCGCACGTCGTCCTGCCATACGTGGAACCGGATCGCCATCAGCACCTGGCCCACCACCGCGACCGGGATCAACACCTTCCATGCCCACCGCGGCGGTGGCGGGCTGTAGTTCTTGGTGCGCATGTAGCGCACCAGCCAGACCGAAAAGACGCCCAGCCCATAACCGATGGCGCCGGAGAAGCCGCTGACCAACGCCTGGAAAATCGCGCCGCGGGGCAGCAGTGACGGTGTCAGCGAGAACCAGATGAAGATCAGACCGACCGCGGTGCCGGTAAAGGTGTAGTGGCGCACCCAAAACGGCTTGGTCGCGATCTCGGCCAGCTCGTCGGTGCTGTCCGGCCCGGCTGCCGGTTCGGGTTCCGGTTCGGTGGCGACGCTCGTCGCTGCGGCGTCTCGGGGGTCCGAGAGTTTGTCTGCGCCGGCCGTCGATCCGTCGTCGGCCGCGGTCGCAGCACCTGACTCGCTCACGAGAGCATCTTAGCGATGGGTGAAGTTGGGATCCCGCTTCTCGACGAATGCCGCCATGCCCTCGGACTGGTCGTGGGTCGCGAAGGTGGAATGGAACAGCCTGCGTTCGTAGAGAAGTCCCTCGGCCAGGGTGGACTCGAAGGCACGGTTGACGGCTTCCTTGGCCATCCGCGACGCCGACAGCGACATCCGCGAAATCGTGGTGGCGACGGCCTTGGCCTCGCTCATCAGGTCGTCGGCCGGCACCACCCGCGACACCAGACCGCTGCGTTCGGCTTCTTCGGCGCCGATGGTGCGACCGGTCAGGATCAGGTCCATCGCCTTGGCCTTGCCGATTGCGCGGGTGAGACGCTGCGAACCGCCCATGCCCGGCAGCACACCCAGTTTGATCTCGGGCTGGCCGAATTTCGCGTTATCGGCCGCGATCAGCAGATCGCACATCATCGCCAGCTCGCAGCCGCCGCCGAGCGCGTATCCGGCCACCGCGGCGATCGTCGGCGTGCGCACGGCGGACAGCTTGCCCCAGGTGGCGAAGAAGTCCGAACCGAACGCGTCGGCGAAGCTCAGCCCGGCCATCTCCTTGATGTCGGCGCCCGCGGCGAAGGCCTTGCCGCCCGCGCCGGTGATGATGATCGCGCCGATGCCCGGATCGTTGTCGAATTCTGTTGCCGCGCCGGTGACTTCGATCATCACCTGGCTGTTGAGCGCGTTGAGCGCCTTCGGCCGGTTCAGCGTGATGGTCCCGACCCGCTCGTCGCGCTCGACCAAGATGGTTTCGTAGTTTGTTGGGGTTGTCCCGCTCATCCAAATCGCCTTTCTAGAAAGTCAAGTCGTCATCGACCGGCGCGAAATACGCCTCGATGTCGGCCGCGGAGACCGCGGCGAAGTCCGGCGGCGACCACTTCGGATTACGATCCTTGTCGATGATCTGTGCCCGAATGCCTTCCACCAGATCGTGTGAGTGTGCCGAGGCCGACGACACTCGATAGTCCTGCACCAGAACATCTTCCAGCGTTTCCATTTTCGCCGCCCTCCGCACCGCCTCCAGCGTCACCGACACCGCGATGGGGGATCGGGTGCCGATCAGATTCGCGGCGTCTTGCGCCGGCTCGGCGTCATGACGGCGCAGCGCCGCGAGAATGTCCTCGACGGTATCGCCGGCAAAACATTCGTCGATCCAATGGCGTTGCGCGACAAGCTCACTCGGTGGCGGCGCGGTGGCGTGGGCGGCCAGTGCACTCTCGATGCTTTCGTCGACGATCGCTTGGCGAAACGCCTCGAGTTGGCCGTGCGGGACGTAGTGATCGGCGAAGCCCAGCGCGATCGCGTCGGCCCCGGAGAACGGTGCGCCGGTCAGCGCGGCGTACAGACCGAGGGCGCCGGGCGCCCGGGACAGCAGAAACGCTCCGCCGACGTCGGGGATGAACCCGATGCCTACCTCCGGCATTGCCACCTTTGATGTTTCGGTGACCACGCGAACGCTGCCGTGGGCGCTGACGCCGACCCCGCCGCCCATCACGATGCCGTCCATCAACGACACGTACGGCTTGGCGAATCGCCCGATCTGACCGTTCAGCAGATACTCGTCGCGCCAGAATTTCCGCACCTCGACGCCGTCCTTGCGGGCGCTGTGATAGACCGCGACCACGTCGCCGCCGGCGCACAACCCGCGTTCGCCGGCACCGGACAGCACCACCGCGCGCACCGCGTCGTCGTTTTCCCAGCGCGTCAGCAGGGGGCTCAACACGTCGACCATCGTCTGATTGAGCGAATTGATTGCCTTGGGGCGGTTGAGCGTGATCAGGCCGACGCCATTGTCGACACGGGCCAGAATCTCGTCGGATTGCTCGGTCGCGCCTTCGGTCACTGGGCAGCCTCTCAGTCCGTTTCCGGGTCGCAATCTGTGCCCAGGGTGTCGCCGCGATGACTACCGGGCCTTGACCAGCAATCTAGATCGTGACAAGCGACGCGATGCCCGCGGGTAAGGATTATGTTTGAGCTTGGCGACAGGCGCCGGGCCCGGATATACCCTGAAAACACCAGTTCCGCTGGGAACCTGGGACGGCGACTGATCGTTGAGCAAGTGTTCGCACGACGCGAAGCCACAGTCTTAAGAGAGGATCCGACGGTGCGGGAGACCAGCAACCCGGTATTTCGTTCGCTGCCCAAGCAGAGCGGCGGATATGCGCAATTCGGCACTGGCGCGGCCCAGATGCAGCAGGGGTACTACCAAGCCGACCCTTACACGGCTCCCTACCAGGAGGCCAAGGCCACCCGCCCGGTGACCATCGACGACGTCGTCACCAAGACCGGCATCACGCTCGGCGTGCTGACCGTGTCGGCGATCGTCTCCTACTTCCTGGTGAGCAACAACCTCGCCCTGGCGATGCCGCTGACCCTGATCGGTGCGCTGGGCGGTTTCGTGCTCGTGATGATCGCGACGTTCGGCCGCAAGCAGGACAACCCGGGAATCGTGCTCAGCTACGCCGTCCTCGAGGGCCTGTTCCTCGGTGCGGTCTCGTTTGTCTTCGCCAACTTCCAGGTGTCGCACGTCAACGCGGGCGCGCTGATCGGTGAGGCGGTCCTGGGCACCTTCGGGGTGTTCTTCGGCATGCTCGTCGTCTACAAGACCGGCGCTATCCGGGTGACTCCGAAATTCACCCGCTGGGTGGTCGGCGCGATGTTCGGTGCGCTGGCCCTGATGATCGGCAACCTGGTGCTCGGCATGTTCGGTTTCGGTGGCGGAGCGGGCCTGGGCCTGCGCAGCGGTGGACCGCTGGCGATCCTGTTCTCGCTGGTCGTGATCGGCATCGCGGCGTTCAGCTTCCTGATCGACTTCGACGCGGCCGACCAGATGATCCGCGCCGGAGCTCCCGAGAAGGCGGCCTGGGGCATTGCGCTCGGCCTGACCGTGACGCTGGTCTGGCTGTACCTGGAGATCCTGCGTCTGCTCAGTTATCTGCAGAACGATTAGCTTCTCGTACGCAGAAAAGCCGGCTTGCCTTCGGGCGGGCCGGCTTTTTGCTGCGCTGGACCGCTCCTCGCCTAAACCGCTCCTGGCCGCATTGAGTGTGCGGCCACGTCGCCCTGGGCGCACATTCGCCGCCCAGGACGCACACTCGTCGCGGCAGACGAGCTCAGCAACGAGCTCGGAAAAGAGCTAGCTGAGTCGCTCGATCACCATCGCCATGCCCTGGCCACCGCCAACGCACATGGTCTCCAGGCCAAACGTCTTGTCGTAGGTCTGCAGGTTGTTGATCAGCGTGGCGGCGATCCGGGCGCCGGTCATGCCGAACGGGTGGCCCAGCGCGATCGCGCCGCCGGAGACGTTCAGCTTGTCCTCGTCCATGCCCAGCTCCCGGGCCGAGCCCAGCACCTGCACCGCGAAGGCCTCGTTGATCTCGTAGAGGTCGATGTCGTTGATCGACATGCCCGCCCGAGCCAGCGCCTTCTTGGACGCCTCGATCGGGCCCAGCCCCATGATCTCCGGCGAGAGGCCGCTGACGCCGGTGGCGACGATGCGGGCCAGCGGCGTCAGGCCCAGCTCCTTGGCCTTGGTGTCGCTCATGATCACCAGCGCCGCCGCGCCGTCGTTCAGCGGACAAGCGTTGCCCGCCGTCACCGTGCCGTTGGGCCGGAACACCGGCTTGAGCTCGCTGATCTTCTCGTAGGTGGTGCCCGGTCGCGGACCGTCGTCGGTGCTCACCGTGGTGCCGTCGGGCAGGGTCACCGGCGAGATCTCCCGCTCGAAGAACCCGCTCTTGATCGCCTCCTCGGCGCGGTTCTGGCTGCGCACGCCCCAGTGGTCCTGGTCTTCGCGGCTCACGCCGGTCAGCAGTGCGACGTTCTCCGCCGTCTGCCCCATCGCGATGTAGACGTCGGGCAGGTTGTCGTCGGCGCGTGGGTCGTGCCACTCGTCGGCGCCGTTGGCGGCGGCCGCGGAGCGCTCCTGCGCCTCGTCGAACAGCGCGTTCTTGGTGTCCGGCCACGAGTCGGCGCTGCCCTTGGCGAAGCGGGACACCGTCTCCACGCCCGCGGAGATGAACACGTCGCCCTCACCGGCCTTGATCGCGTGGAACGCCATCCGGCTGGTCTGCAGGGACGACGAGCAATACCGGTTGACGGTGGTGCCGGGCAGGAAGTCGTAGCCCAGTTCGACGGCGACCACGCGCGCCAGGTTGAATCCCGCCTCACCGCCGGGCTGGCCGCAGCCCAGGATCAGGTCGTCGATCTGATGCGGGTTGAGCGCGGGGACCTTGTCGAGTGCGGCGCGCACCATCTGGGCGGCCAGGTCGTCGGGCCGCATGTTGACCAGCGACCCCTTCATGGCCCGCCCGATCGGCGAGCGGGCGGCGGAGACGATGACGGCTTCGGGCATGACGGTTCCCTTCAAGATGCTTCGCTCGCGTGAAAACGGGTGGCACACCCAACCCGGCGGGCTAAGGCAAATCTAGTCGGTGCCGATTCGTCAGTTCGACGACGGGGCGGCCTCGCTGGGCGACGGCCGTCGCCACAGCCGCGACATGGCGCTCAGCGGGGTGTGGCCGCCGCTGACCATGGGTGTCTCGGCGCGCGCGGCCAGGTTGAGCACTGGGCCCTCGATCTCTTGGCCCAGCGCATCGCAGAGCGCGACCAGCAGCTGCGCGGCGGCCAGGGCGTACGCGGTCGGCGAGGGATGGAAGCCGTCGGCGGAGAACATCAGTTCGGGAGTGGCCCGGAATTGGGGAGCCAGCAGGTGGGCCAGCGGCACCGGCACCCCGCCGGCGGATCGCACCGACGCGGTCTGTGCACGGGCGAGCTGTCGGGTCCGCGCGTGCGCCAGCGATCGCAGCGGCTGGGGGATCGCGGAGATCACGCCAAGATCCGGGCAGGTGCCGACGATCACCACCGCGCCACGCGAACGCAGCTTGCGCACGGTCCGGCCCAGCCGTCGGGCGGACTGGCTGATCCCGTTCAGGGCGGTGACGTCGTTGGCGCCGATCATCATCACGGCCGCGTCCGGCGGTGACCCGGCGACGAACATCGCATCGACCTGCCCGCTGACGCCCTTTGAGGTCGCGCCGACAATGGCCTTGGTGCTCAACCGAATACGCTTGCCGGTCTGTTCGGCGAGGCCACGCGCGATCAGCACACCCGGCACTTCCTCGGCGCTCGCGCAGCCGTACCCGGTGGCGGTCGAGTCGCCGAAGATCATCAGGTGCATGTCCGCGGACATGCCACGTTGCCACCGCTGCACCGGCCCGCCGCCCGGGCTGTACACGCCGTCGGCGCGCGGTGGGATGTCCCAGGCCCGGGGGATCACCGTGCGCGCGTGCGTCGCCTGGCCGACCAGGAGGTTTCGTGCGCCCAGATAGGCCGTACCTGTCGAGGCGACTGCGCCTGCCGCGGCCAGGGCGATTGTCGAAAGACGCGGCACCCGCACGGTCACGGGATCATTTTAGATCGGCTGTCGGGTTTGCGCGGACGGCCGACCAACAAAGCGGTCACGTTGTGAATCAGATGTGGTATCAAATCAGACTCTTCAAACGTTCCTTTAAGAAATGCCTGCGAAGCTAAGTTTAACGGGTTGGCTGAACGACTCGGCGCACCATTTGAACCGGGCGCTCGGTTTGCTCGTCACATGCTGTATCGCACTACAACGGCGTAGGAGTGTCGAGCATGACCGCACCCAGCAAGGTTTCCGGTGCACCCCGGAATGCCGCCCATCTTCGTGACCTGCTGAAGTCGCGCAGGGCCGAGGCGCGCAAATTCGCTATCAGCGACGGCGCACCGGTAGAAGTCCTCGAATCCGGCCCCAGCGTCCAGGGGCGGGTAGCCACGCTGGCCTCACGCGTGACGATTCGACCAATTCTGGCGGCCGGCAGCTACGCCCCCACGTTGCCGTGGCCGTGGGGTCTGATCGACCTCGCGGCCAGGGCGTTGCTGCCGGTGTCGGCCACCGTGCGTAACACCGTGAAGTTGCCCAACGCGTCGGCACAATTGGTCCGCGCTCCAGGAGTGCTGCCTGCGGACGGCACCCGGCGGGTCGTGCTCTACTTCCACGGCGGCGCGTTCTTGACCTGCGGAGCAAACTCTCACGGCCGCGTGGTCGAATCGATCTCCAAGTTTGCTGACTCGCCCGTTCTGGTGGTCAACTACCGCCTGTTGCCCAAGCATTCGATCGGTATGGCGGTGCGGGACTGTCACGACGGCTACCGCTGGTTGCGGCGGCGCGGCTTCCAGCCCGACCAGATCGTTCTCGCCGGCGACTCCGCCGGCGGCTACCTCGCGCTGACGCTGGCGCAGCGGCTGCAGGAGGAGGGCGAGGAGCCTGCGGCGCTGGTGGCGATCTCGCCACTGCTGCAACTGGCAAAGGAATACAAGCAAACGCATCCCAATATCAAGACCGATGCGATGTTCGGAGCAAAGGCATTCGACGCACTCGTCGAATTGGTTGCTAGCGCGGCGAGGACGAACATCGTCGACGGCAAGCCCGAGGAGATCTACGAACCCCTCGACCACATCAAGCCCGGCCTTCCGCGCACGCTGATCCACGTGTCGGGGTCCGAGGTGCTGCTGCACGACGCGCGGTTAGCGGCGAGCCGGCTGGCGGCCGCCGGGGTACCGGCCGAGGTACGGGTCTGGCCCGGCCAGGTTCACGATTTCCAGCTGGCGGCGCCGCTGGTGCCCGAGGCCGTTCGTTCGCTGCGCCAAATCGGCGAGTACATCCGCGAAGCCACCGGCTAGTCGTTCGGTTCCGCACGGCCGGCCCGGAGACCTATTGCACCGAGAGCGGGTGTGCGCGGCCAGAAATCGCCTGAGACGATAAGCGCATGCGAATTGCGCAGCACATCAGTGACATCATCGGCGGCACGCCACTGGTTCACCTGAACTCCGTCATCCCCGCCGGTGCTGGCACGGTTGCGGCAAAGGTCGAGTACCTCAACCCCGGCGGTAGCTCCAAGGACCGCATCGCGGTGAAGATGATCGACGCCGCCGAGTCCGCCGGTCTGCTCCAGCCGGGCGGCACGATCGTCGAACCCACCTCGGGCAACACCGGTGTCGGGCTGGCGCTGGTGGCCCAGCACCGCGGCTACAAGTGCGTGTTCGTCTGCCCCGACAAGGTCAGCGAGGACAAGCGCAACGTGCTGATCGCGTACGGCGCGGAGGTCGTGGTGTGCCCGACGGCGGTGCCGCCGGAGCACCCGGACAGCTACTACAGCGTCTCCGACCGGCTGGTTCGCGAGATCGACGGCGCCTGGAAGCCCGACCAGTACGCCAACCCGCAGGGCCCGGCCAGCCACTACGCGACCACCGGTCCCGAGGTGTGGGCCGACACCGACGGCAAGGTCACCCACTTCGTCGCCGGCATCGGCACCGGCGGGACGATCACCGGCGCGGGCCGCTACCTCAAAGAGGTGTCCGCCGGCCGGCCAGAAGGACCGGTGCGCATCATCGGCGCGGACCCCGAAGGGTCGGTGTATTCGGGCGGCACCGGCCGGCCCTATTTGGTGGAAGGCGTCGGAGAGGATTTCTGGCCCGCCGCGTATGACCCGACGGTGCCCGACCAGATCATCGCCGTATCCGACTCCGACTCGTTCGACATGACCCGGCGGCTGGCCCGGGAAGAAGCCATGCTGGTCGGCGGCTCGTGCGGGATGGCCGTGGTGGCCGCGGCGAAGGTGGCCGAGGAAGCCGGGCCCGACGCACTCGTCGTCGTGTTGCTTCCGGACGGCGGCCGAGGCTACATGTCGAAGATCTTCAACGACGCGTGGATGTCGTCGTACGGCTTCCTGCGCACCCGCCTCGACGGCTCGACGGAACAGCCCACCGTCGGCGACGTGCTGCGCGGAAAGTCGGGTGCGCTGCCGGACCTGGTCCACACCCACCCAACCGAGACGGTGCGCGACGCCATCGGCATTCTGCGCGAGTACGGGGTGTCCCAGATGCCCGTGGTCGGCGCCGAGCCCCCGGTGATGGCCGGTGAGGTCGCCGGCAGTGTCTCGGAGCGCGAACTGCTTTCGGCCGTCTTCGAGGGCCGCGCCAAATTGGCCGACGCCGTCTCCCAGCACATGAGCCCGCCGTTGCCGATCATCGGTGCCGGCGAGCTGGTCAGCGCGGCCGGAAAGGCGCTGCGCGACTGGGATGCGCTGATGGTCGTCGAGGAGGGCAAACCCGTCGGGGTCATCACCCGATACGACCTGTTGGGCTTTCTGTCGGATGGCCCCCGGGTACAGGCAGGGCGACGTTAACGGCGCGTGTCCGCGGCCTCCGCGACAGGTGGCTTCTCAGGTACTGTAATGCGGCTAGTTCAGCTAACCCGCCGTGGAAGGTTGCACCATGACCGATCAGCCGCCGCCCTCTTCGCCGCCTGAACCACCCGGTGGCTACGAACCGGCCTCTGGCGGGTATGAACCCGCTCCTTCCGCTCAGGGTGGTTCTTTCCCGCCACCGCCACCGCCTCCGCCGCCCGGCGGGAGTTACCCGCCACCCCCGCCGCCGTCTGGTGGCGGATACGCCCCGCCGCCGCCCGGACCGGTGATCCGGGCGCTGCCGACGGACTCCTACACGCCGTGGATCACCCGGGTGCTGGCGCTGCTGATCGACTACCTGCCGTACGCGATCGTGCAGGGCATCGGCACCGGGATCATGTACGCCACCCAGCAGTCGTCCTGCGTCACCGACATCACCCAGTACGACGTCAGCCAATACTGCGTAAGCCAGCCCTCGACGATCGGCCAGCTGGCGCAATGGTTGGCGACGCTCGCGGGCTTGGCGTACTGGCTCTGGAACCGGGGCTACCGCCAGGGCACCACCGGCTCGAGCCTGGGCAAGTCCGTCATGAAGATCAAAGTGGTCAGCGAGACGACCGGAGCGCCGATCGGCTTCGGGATGTCCGTCGTGCGTGACCTCGCCCACTTCGTCGACGCCGTCATCTGCTTCATCGGATTCCTGTTTCCGCTCTGGGACGCCAAGCGGCAGACCATCGCTGACAAGATCCTGACGACCGTGGTGCTGCCGATCTGACGGGTCAGACCGAGCCCATTTGCATAACCGCACTCGGCGCAATCCGTGGCGCTCACTAGGCTGAACGGCGATGAGCGAAAACCCGAACGGACACCACGCAATCAAGGGACTGGCCACCAAAGCCATCCACGCCGGCTACCGCCCGGATCCCGCGACGGGGGCAGTGAACGCTCCGATCTACGCCAGCAGCACGTTCGCCCAGGACGGCGTCGGCGGTTTGCGCGGCGGGTTCGAATACGCGCGCACCGGCAACCCGACCCGGGCCGCGCTGGAAGCCTCGCTGGCGGCCCTGGAAGGCGATGAAGGCGGTGCCTTCGGACGGGCGTTCAGCTCCGGCATGGCCGCCACCGACTGTGCCCTGCGCGCCATGCTGCGGCCCGGCGATCATCTGGTCATCCCGAATGACGCCTACGGCGGCACATTCCGCTTGATCGACAAGGTCTTCACGCAGTGGAACGTCGGGTACACGCCGGCAGCGCTGTCCGACCTCGACGCCGTGGCGGCCGCGATCACGCCGCAGACCCGGCTGATCTGGGTGGAAACACCGACGAACCCGCTGCTGTCCATCGCCGACATCGCGGCCATCGCCGACATCGGCAAGCGGCATTCGGCAAAAGTTTTGGTGGACAGCACCTTTGCTTCGCCAGCGCTGCAGCAGGCGTTGACGCTGGGCGCCGACGTCGTGCTGCACTCGACGACCAAGTACATCGGTGGCCACTCCGATGTGGTGGGTGGCGCATTGGTCACCAACGACAAGGCGCTCGACGACGCCTTCGGCTTTCTGCAAAACGGGGCCGGCGCGGTGCCGGGCCCGTTCGACGCCTACCTGACGATGCGCGGCCTCAAGACGCTAGTGCTGCGGATGCAGCGGCATAGCGAAAACGCTTTGGCCGTAGCGGAATTCCTCGCCGGCCACCCGTCGGTGAGTGCGGTCCTCTACCCGGGCCTGCCCACCCATCCCGGGCACGACGTCGCCGCGCGGCAGATGTCAGGTTTCGGCGGCATGGTGTCGGTGCGCATGCGCGGCGGCCGGGCGGCGGCCGAAAAGCTCTGTGCCGCCACCGGAGTGTTCATCCTGGCGGAATCACTGGGTGGGGTCGAGTCGCTGATCGAGCACCCGAGCGCGATGACGCACGCCTCAACGGCCGGGTCGCAATTGGAAGTTCCCGATGACCTGGTTCGGCTGTCGGTGGGTATCGAAGATGTCAACGACCTGCTGGCCGACCTGGAACAAGCCCTCGGCTAGTTCGCCGCGCAATCAGTCGTGGTACGGCTCGGCGCTCACCAGCGTGACCTTGACGGTGTTGCCGTTGGGCACGGTGTAGCTGCGCGTCTCGCCGACCTTGGCGTCGATCAGGGCCTCACCCAGGGGCGACTTGGGTGAGTACACCTCGAGCTTGCCGTCCTTGACGCCCTCCTGGCGGGTGGCGATCAGGAAGGTCTCGGTGTCGGACTTGTCGCCGTCGTAGTAGACCTTGACCACCGAACCGGGCAGCGCGATACCGGACTGCTTGGGCGCCTCGCCGACTTTGGCGTTGTTGAGCAGGTCCTGGAGCTGGCGAATGCGCGCCTCCTGCTGACCCTGCTCTTCGCGGGCGGCGTGGTAGCCGCCGTTCTCCCGCAGATCGCCTTCCTCGCGGCGGTCGTTGATTTCCGCGGCGATGACGGGACGATTCGCGATCAGCTGATCAAGCTCAGCCTTCAGCCGGTCATGTGATTCCTGGGTCAGCCAGGTCACCTGAGTGTCCGTCATCGTGTCGTGCTCCTCGTCGTATTTCTCCGCGTAACCGCGTGAGCTTCTGAACTCCGGTAAAGGGAGTGTCTGTGTCCCGCCCCGTGCTGCCGTGCCGTTGTGCTCACGGCCGCTAATGCAGCAATACACGGTCCCGGGAGGAACCGTGCATTCATCCATGTTACCACCGTGGAAACAGCCGATGACGTCATTTGAGCTTCGCCTTTGTGTCCGGTCAGGCTGCGCGCAGGTAGCCGGGCACGTCGGTGCCGCATCCGTAAATGTCCGCCATCGCCGGTGGTTGTGAGGACTTCACCGTCGTCGTGACTTGCACCGTGGCCTGCGCGGACGGCCCGACCAGTAGCTCGCGTCGGCCCGTCTCGCTGCCGTCCTTCGCGCGGACCCGCACGATGCAGTCCACCGGCCGCGACGGATCAGATCGCGTCACGCTGATCGTGACCGACGCCGTTTCCTGGTCGACCACCTGGTAACCGGCCAGCGAACCCGAGACATCGCTGGTTCCCAGCCGTTGGTAGCCGACGACCGCGATGCCGATACCGGCCGCGAGAACCAGCACACCCAGCGCGATCGCGACCCGGCGCCGCGAGACCGCAGACAGGCGCGCGCGCCCGTAGCGAGCCTCGGGGCGGGGAATGGAAGTCTGGGTCATGGCTGTTTCACGGGTGGGCTTATGTGCTGCCGGAGGACGGCCGACAGCATGCAACATCGGGAAACTGGAATTATAGGGTCCTTATAGGCTCGAGGGGAGACCAGCGGACCGACAAGGGGACACGTGAGCGAACTGCGGTTGATGGCGGTGCACGCACACCCCGACGACGAATCCAGCAAGGGTGCGGCCACACTCGCCCGGTATGCCGACCAGGGTCACCGCGTGCTGGTCGTGACGTTGACCGGTGGCGAGCGCGGCGAGATCCTCAACCCGGCGATGGACCTGCCCGACGTGCAGGAGCACATCGCCGAGATTCGCCGCGACGAGATGGCCAAGGCCGCCGAGATCCTCGGCGTCGAGCACACCTGGCTCGGCTTCGTCGATTCCGGTCTGCCCAAGGGTGATCCGCCGCCGCCGCTGCCCGACGGCTGCTTCGCGCTGGTGCCGTTGGAGGAGTCCGTCGAGGCGCTGGTGCGCGTCGTCCGCGAGTTCCGTCCGCATGTGATCACCACCTACGACGAAAACGGCGGCTACCCGCATCCGGATCACATTGCCTGCCATCAGGTTTCGGTCGGCGCCTACGAGGCGGCCGGCGATCATGCCCGATTCCCGGACGCCGGTGAGCCCTGGGCGGTGTCCAAGCTGTACTACGTCCACGGCTTCGTGCGACAGCGGATGCAGCTGCTGCACGACGAGGCGATCAAGCACGGTCACGAACCCCCGTTCCAGAAGTGGCTCGAGTACTGGAAACCCGAGCACGATCCGTTCGAGTCCCGGGTGACCACGCGGGTCGAGTGCTCGGAATACTTCAGCCAGCGCGACGACGCGCTGCGCGCGCATGCCACCCAGATCGACCCGAAGGCAGACTTCTTCGCCGCCCCGATCGCCTGGCAGCAGCGGCTGTGGCCGACTGAGGAATTCGAGTTGGCGCGCTCGCGGGTGCCCATCCGTTTGCCCGAGGACGATCTGTTCAGCGGAATCGAGAATCACTCGTGAGACACCTTTTGCTCACGGTGATCGCTGACGGGACACCCCAGCACACCGGGCCCGACTTCGGCAAGGCCAGTCCGATCGGGTTGCTGGTCGTCGTGCTGCTGTTGATCGCCACCTTATTTCTGCTGCGATCGATGAACAAGCAGCTCAAGAAGGTGCCCGAGTCGTTCGACCCCAAGCATCCCGAGCCCGATCAGGCGGCCGACGAGGGCACCGACACCGTCGGGCCACCCCGCGACGAGGCGACGGGGCCGGCGAACGGGTCGGTGTCAGGACCCGGCGATGAGCCCGGCTGAATCGTCGTCGGTCAATACTCTCGGGCTGGCTACCAGCCCTTATTTGCGTCAACACGCCGACAACCCGGTGCACTGGCAGCAGTGGACTCCCGAAGCGATGGAAGACGCCGCGCAACGCGATGTGCCGATCCTGCTGTCGATCGGCTACGCCGCGTGTCACTGGTGTCATGTGATGGCCCACGAATCGTTCTCCGACGACGAGGTGGCGGCGGCGATGAACGCGGACTTCGTCTGCGTCAAGGTCGACCGCGAGGAACGCCCGGACATCGATGCGGTCTACATGAACGCGACCGTCGCGCTCACCGGGCACGGCGGTTGGCCGATGACGTGTTTTTTGACCCCGGACGGGCGGCCCTTCTTCTGCGGCACCTACTACCCGAAAGACGGTTTTCTGCAACTTCTTTCGGCTGTCACCGAAACCTGGCGGCAACGCCGCGGCGAGGTCGAGGAGGCATCCGGCCACATCGCCGGTGAGTTGCGCAAGGTGTCCGGGGCCCTGGTGGGGCTGCCCTCTGCAGGCCCGGACGTCGACCCGGCACTGTGTGATCACGCGGTCGCGGCGGTGCTGGGCGAGCAGGACACGGCGCACGGCGGGTTCGGGGGCGCGCCGAAGTTCCCGCCGTCGGCGGTTCTGGAGGCACTGCTGCGCAATTACGAGCGCACCGGGTCGTCGTCGGCGCTGGAGGCCGTCGAACGCACCGGCAATGCGATGGCGCGCGGCGGCATCTACGACCAATTGGCCGGGGGATTTGCCCGCTACAGCGTCGACAACGCTTGGGTAGTACCGCATTTCGAGAAGATGTTGTACGACAACGCGCTGCTGTTGCGCGCCTACGCGCACTGGGCCCGGCGCACCGGCGATCCGTTGGCCCGCCGGGTCACCGCGCAGACCGCGCGATTCATGCTCGACGAATTGGCCGACGGCGACATGTTCGCCTCGTCGCTGGACGCCGACGCCGACGGCCGCGAGGGATCCACCTACGTCTGGACGCCGCAGCAGTTGACCGAGGTGCTCGGTCCCGACGACGGCCCTTGGGCCGCTGAGGTTTTCGCGGTCACCGAGTCCGGGACTTTCGAACACGGCACGTCGGTGCTGCAGTTGCCCGGCGATCCCGACGATCCGCAGCGCGCCGAACGTGTGCGGGCCGCGCTGCTGGCCGCCCGGCACACCCGAGCCCAACCCGGTCGCGATGACAAGGTCGTGACGTCGTGGAATGGCCTGGCGATCACCGCGCTGGCCGAGGCCAGCGTGGCCCTGGCAGACCCCGAGTTGGCCCGGGCGGCGCGGCGGTGCGCGACGGCGTTGCTCGACCTGCATGTGGTCGGCGGCCGGCTGCGGCGGGCCAGCCTCGGCGGGGCGGTCGGCGAGAGCGCGGCCATCTTGGAAGACCACGCGATGCTGGCCACCGGGCTGCTGGCGCTGTATCAGCTGACCGTCGAGGACGTGTGGCTGACGGCGGCGTGCGAGTTGCTCGACACCGCGTGCGAGCATTTCGCCGATCCGCAGCGACCCGGCCGATGGTATGACACGGCCGACGATGCCGAGCAGCTGATGCTGCGCCCGGCCGACCCGCTGGACGGGGCAACCCCGTCGGGCGCGTCGACGATCACCGAGGCGCTGCTGACCGCGGCGCATCTGGTCGGCAGTGTCGACGCACCGCGCTACCTGCGAGCGGCGACCGAGGCGCTGGCCGCGCACTCGGTACTGCTGGCCAAGGCCCCGCGGTCGGCCGGGAATTGGATTTCGGTGGCCGAGGCCGCGGTCCGGGGCCCGCTGCAGATCGCGATCGCGTGCCACTCGCCGCGGTCACCCCTGCTGATCGACGCCCGCCGGCTCGCACCCGGCGGGGCGATCGTGATGGGCGGAAAGATGGACTCGTCGGCGCTGTTGGTCGGCCGGGACCGGGTGCGCGGCGCCGACGCCGCCTACGTGTGCCGCGGCCGGCTCTGCGATCTGCCGGTGACCCGGTCGGCCGACCTGGCCGCGGCACTGGCCTCGCCCGCGCGGTAGCGCCTCAGAACACCACGAACCACATCGCGATGTAGTGGCAGATCGCCGCTACCGCGGTGCAGGCGTGGAAGAACTCGTGGTATCCGAACGTCGACGGCCACGGGTCGGGCCAGCGCAGCGCGTAGAGGATGCCGCCGATGCTGTACAAGGCGCCGCCGACGAACAGCAGCACCATCGCGGCCACCCCGGCGTTGTGCAGGATCTCGCCGGTGTACCAGACCGCCACCCAGCCCAGCAGGATGTAGAGCGGCACCCCGACCCAGCGCGGCGCCGACGGCCACAGCATTTTCAGCAGGATCCCGGCCGCCGCGCCGCCCCACACAATCCAGAGCACCACGTGCCCGTCGTGTGGCGACAGCGCCAGCAACGCGAACGGCGTATAGCTACCGGCGATGAACACGAAGATCATCGAATGGTCGGCCCGCTTCATCCACTTGGTGGCGGTGGCCGACTTCCAGTGCACGCGGTGATACGTCGCGCTGACGGTGAACATGATGATGGTTGCGAAGGTGTAGAGCAGCGTCGCCAGCCCGGCCCGGGTGGACCCCACCGCCCAGGACACCGCGACCAGCGATGCGCCCGCGAAGACGGCGGTGCCGGCGGAATACACGTGGATCCAGCCGCGGAAGCGCGGCTTGGTCAGCACCCGGGTGACGCCGTCGACGAGCTGCTGCGCGGCGTTGGCAGCGTGTCCCTGCGATTCGGGCTGCGGCGGGGCGGCCGTGCGGGTCTCGGTCCTCATATCGGTCAACGTTAGCGTTCGCGGCCGGAAGGCGATCTGTGACTTGCGCCGAGATCGCCGGAAATTCCGCTCCGGAATCGGCTGCCGCTCACAGTAGGGTGGATCCTCGTGGAGATCATTCCGCCGCGGCTCAAAGAGCCGTTGTATCGGGTGTACGAGCTGCGGCTGAAGCAGGAACTGGCCGGCTCGAAATCCGAGCTACCGCGGCACATCGCCGTGCTGTGCGACGGCAACCGGCGATGGGCGCGCGACGCGGGATACGACGACGTCAGCTTCGGCTACCGGATGGGCGCGGCCAAGATCGCCGAGATGCTGCGATGGTGCCAGGAAGCCGGCGTCGAGATGACCACGGTCTACCTGCTCTCCACCGAAAACCTGCAACGCGATCCCGATGAGCTGGCCGGGCTGATCGAAGTCATCACCGATGTCGTCGAGGAGATCTGCGCGCCGGCCAACCGGTGGAGCGTGCGCACGGTCGGCGACCTGGAACTGCTCGGTGACGAGCCGGCCCGCCGGTTGCGCGACGCGGTCGAATCCACGCCCAGCGTCGCGCCGTTTCACGTCAATGTCGCGGTCGGCTACGGCGGGCGCCAGGAGATCGTCGGCGCGGTGCGCGCGTTGTTGAGCAAGAAACTCGCCAATGGCGCCACGGCTGAGGAGCTCGTCGAGGCGGTGACGGTCGACGCCATCTCCGAGAACCTCTACACCTCCGGGCAGCCCGACCCCGATCTGGTGATCCGCACCTCGGGCGAGCAACGGCTGTCCGGATTTCTGCTCTGGCAGAGCGCCTATTCGGAGATGTGGTTCTGTGAAACGCACTGGCCGGCGTTTCGTCGGGTCGACTTCCTGCGTGCGCTGCGCGATTACAGTCTGCGCAATCGCCGGTACGGCAAGTAGGGCTTAAGCCGCAGGTCGCCGGCATGCCACACTGGGGAGATGGCTGCGCTGTCGGCGGTGGTGTTCACGCTGAGCGCCTGGCTGGGCCTGTATCTGGCGGCCCGTGATCCGCGCAAACCGGTCCTGGTGTTGGCGGCGATCGGGCTGTGCGGGTTTGCGCTTGTGGTGGCGCTGGACGCGGTGCGGACCGCCAGCCCCGCGTCGGCGCAGCTGCTCAGCCGCGTCGAGATCTACCTGGCGACCGTGCCCGGCGTGGCGTGGTTCGCGGTGCTCGTCGAGCTGTCCCGGCCCAGCGACGGCTGGCGGGCTCGTACCCGCGAGCTGCTGCTGGTGGCCGGGGTCGCCGCGCTGACCCTGTGCGGGGCGATGCTGGCCGGAAGCGTGGACGGCCCGCTGCGGCCGGGGCACTGGCTGATGTTCGCGGTGATCTCGGTGTCCACCCTGGGCGCGATGGTTGTCGCGCTGCGCCGACCGCGACGGCCGCGGCCGGCCGTGGGGCTCGCCATCACCGCGACCCTGTTCTTCGCGCTGGGCAACGCCATCCTGATCATTCCGCTGGGCCTGGTGCCCAGCTGGGTTGCGCTGGCGTCGACGAGCTGCGACGTCCTCGGGCTCGGGATCGCCGTCGCCCTGTGGGATGCGTTCGACGAGGGCCAGGCGTTGCGCGCCGACATGCTGCGATCGTTCGCCGGTTCGGTGGCGGTGGCGGCGCTGTTCGGCGGCCAGGCGCTGATCGGGCTGGCGGTGACCCGCGACGACCCCGCCGCGCAGACCGCGCTGACCGTGCTGCTGTTCACCAGCGTGGCGGTGGCGATCACCGTGCAAGTGCTCGCCGATCCGCTGGCCGGGGTGCTCGACCGGCTGGCGTTCTCGAAATCGCCCGCGCTGCGGGCGGATCGGGCCGCGCTGCGGCATACCGGGGCGGCGTTGCCACTGCGCCAGGAGCATCCGCTCGCGGACGTCGACGACGTCACGTTCGTCAGGCTCACCCGCCGCGCCCTGGGGCACTACGGCGATCTGAGCAAGCTGGTCGCGAGTCCGCTGACGGCGCTGCCGGTGATCGACGAGCGGCTGGCTGCCCGCGGCGCACCCGACCATCCCGTCGAGCGCGCCAACGAGCTCAAAGCCGTGCTCGCCGACGGCATTTCGCGGTTGAAGCCGCGTGACGGCGGCGATTTCGGAACCACCGAAGAGTGGCGGTACTACAACTCGCTGTATTTCCCGTACGTCGTCGGGGTGCGCGCCTACGCGCAGAACGCCACCGCCTCGGGCCTGGATCCGACCGCGCGACAGGCCTGGCAATGGTTCGTCACCGAGGTCCCGCAGCGTTCGCTGCACAACTGGCAAAACGCCGCGGCCCGGCTCATCGCCGCCGATCTGCGCGGGCGTGTCGCCGTCCCAAGCGATTAGCTCGACACCTCGTTTCTGCCCAATCTGTACAGCCTTCTTCGTTTCCCGGATGACAACGCCGGTTGTTATGGCGACGTGCGCCATCTTCGGGTGAACTGGCAACGAATACGGGTAGGTGCGGCCGGATGGCCGCGCCCACACCATTTGAGTCTGCAAGGGGGACTTATGTTTTCGCCAACACTTCCGCCCGCCCAATTCGCGCGGGGCCTTGAATTCGCCCGCCATCACGTCGGTCAGCTCTACCAGCGCATGGTCCCGCCGCAGGCCGCGATGATGGAAATGATCACGAATGCCTGGGCCGCGCAAGCGATTACCGCTGCGGCCGATCTCGGCATCGCCGATGCGCTGGCCAAGAGGCCGTTGAACGTCGACGAGTTGGCCGATGCGGTCGATGCGGATGCCGACACCGTCAGTCGTCTGCTGCGGGCGCTGATCTCACGTGGCATATTCCGCCGTCGCCGCGACGGACGTTACGACCTCACCCCGCTGGCGGACACGCTGCGCACCGACAGTGACGGGTCGCTGCGCGCATTCGCGCGCTTCGTGGGATCACCACAGGAACGCGAGCATTGGAGCCGCCTCACGGACTCGATTCGCACCGGCCGGGCTGTCATCCCGGAACTGCGCGGCAAGCCCGCCTTCGAATACATCGTGGGGGAGCCCGAACTCGACGCGATCTTCAACGACGCCATGACCGACCTCTCCGAACTTGAAATCCCGCCGGTCGTCGCGGGCTACGACTTCAGCCGTTGCGGGACGATCGTCGACGTCGCAGGTGGACATGGCCGGCTGCTCGCCGCGATCCTGAACGCCACACCACAAGCCCGGGGCATCCTGTTCGACCAACCACACGTTGTTTCGGGTGCCCCGGCATTGCTCGAGGAGCACGGTGTCGCGGATCGCGTCAAGCTGGTCGAAGGCTCTTTCTTCGAATCGGTCGCCGACGGTGGCGACGCCTACCTGCTCAAGCACATCATCCACGACTGGCCCGACGACGAGGCCGTGCGGATTCTCCGCAACATCCGCAACGCCGCCGGGGTGGGAAAGCAGGTCTTGATCCTGGAATTCGTGATGCCGCGGCACGGCCGTGAATTCCCAGGCAACTGGCTGGATTTGGAGATGCACATCGCGGCGGGCGCTCGCGAGCGCACCGCGGCCCAATACGGCCGGCTGCTGAGCCGCGCCGGTTTCCGGCTGACGCGGGTGGTCGAAACAGCCTCATCGCTGAGCATCGTCGAAGCGGTCGCCGTGTAAAGCCACATTCGCCGCCGAGCACGGGAATACCTGGCGGTAATCCCTGGTCATTTCTTCCGTGGCAGGAGTTGGCAGTGCCACGCGTCGATATGGCAGTGCTCCGGCGGGACGCTCGAACCAGTTCGACACAAACCGTCATCGCAAGGAGTAAGCCAATGTCCGCTATCACCGGTATGCCGACCAGACCCCTGTACGACGCGACCGACTCGCTGTTGCGCTTCGCGATGCGTGCAGATGCCACTTTGACGGGACTGTGCGGTCTCGCCATCGCCTTGATCGCAGACCTGAGCTCCAACCTGGAATACGGCATCGGCGCCCTGTTCCTGCTGTACGGCCTGGTGGTGTACGGCCTGACGGGCCTGCCCGACCTGCGCGGAGCCGGCGTCGGCGTCGTCGTCGCGAACATCGTGGTCGCGCTCGGCTGCGCCGTGGCCGTCGAAGCGGTGCCGATGACCGCGACCGGGGTAGCCGCGACGCTGGCCATCGGCGTCTACGCCGCGGCCTTTGCCTGGCTGCAATACCTGGGGGTGCGTCGATTGCCCGCGTAGGCGCCGTTTCCGGACTCTCGGTGGCGTCAGAGCTTGCGCAGCCGTAACCGGTTGATGGAGTGGTCGGCGTCCTTGCGCAGCACCAGGGTGGCGCGGGGACGGGTAGGCAGAATGTTCTCGACCAGATTGGGCCGGTTGATCGAGCGCCAGATCTCGCGGGCGGCGGCGACCGCCTTGGTGTCGTTGAGGGCCGAGTAGTGATGGAAGTGCGATGCCGGATCGGCGAAGGCCGTGCTGCGCATCGCCAAGAACCGGGAGACGTACCACTGTTCGATGTCTTCGATCCGGGCGTCCACGTAGAGCGAGAAGTCGAACAGGTCCGACACCATCAGGGTCGGACCGGTTTGCAAGACGTTGAGGCCCTCCAGGATCAGGATGTCCGGATGGCGGACCACGTGTTTGGCTCCCGCGATGATGTCGTAGCGCAGGTGTGAGTACACCGGCGCACACGCGTAGTCGGAGCCCGATTTGACCGAGGTGACGAACCGCATCAGCGCCCGGCGGTTGTAGCTCTCCGGAAAGCCCTTGCGGTGCATCAGGTTTCGCCGGTCCAGCTCGGCATTCGGGTAGAGGAAGCCATCGGTGGTCACCAGGTCGACGCGCGGGTGGTGATCCCATCGCGCCAGCAACGCCTGCAGCACGCGCGCGGTCGTGGACTTCCCGACCGCCACACTGCCGGCCACGCCGATGATGAACGGCACCGGCCGGTCGGGGTTCTGCTGCGGTTCACCGAGGAATTCCGCAGTGGCAGCGAACAATCGCTGCCGCGCCGCGACCTGAAGGTGGATGAGCCGGGCCAGTGGCAGATACACCTCTTCGACCTCGAGGAGGTCGATCTGCTCGCCGAGACCACGCAGACCGACAAGCTCCTCTTCAGTGAGGGCCAGCGGCGTCGACATACGCAACGCGCGCCACTGCTTTCGGTCGAACTCCACATATGGGCTCGGCTCGCT
Source organism: Mycobacterium sp. NGS40 (assembly GCF_059812735.1). Classification (NCBI taxonomy): domain Bacteria; kingdom Bacillati; phylum Actinomycetota; class Actinomycetes; order Mycobacteriales; family Mycobacteriaceae; genus Mycobacterium; species Mycobacterium sp. NGS40. The sequence continues at coordinate 13,101 of NZ_JCALDG010000026.1, read as the reverse complement.
CAGCCGGGGCATAGTGCCAGTGTGGCAGGGACGATCCCGCGCCAGACGGCTGGGCTGGTAAACGGCATGGATCGCGGACCGGACGGGTGCTGGGCCAACCGCTGACCACGCCGGCGTTGCCGGCCGACTAGTCTCGTTCGCATGTCAGCCGACTCGACCCACACCGCCATCTCCACCACGTCACCGGGCGCCGAATACGCCGACACCGCGACCGCCGCCTACCGAGCCGCACTGCAGGTGGTCGAGTCCGTCGAACCCCGCATCGCCGCGGCGACGCGCAAAGAGCTCGCTGACCAACGTGATTCGCTGAAGCTGATCGCCAGCGAGAACTACGCGTCGCCCGCGGTGCTGCTGACGATGGGGACCTGGCTGTCGGACAAGTACGCCGAGGGCACCATCGGGCACCGGTTCTACGCGGGTTGTCAGAACGTCGACACCGTGGAAAGCGTCGCCGCCGAGCACGCCCGTGAGCTGTTCGGTGCGCCCCATGCCTACGTGCAGCCGCACTCGGGCATCGACGCCAACCTCGTTGCCTACTGGGCGATCCTGGCTACCCGGGTCGAGGCGCCGGGTCTGGCCGAGCTCGGCGCCAAGCACGTCAACGACTTGTCGGAGGCGGACTGGGAGCAGCTGCGCGCCAAATTGGGCAATCAGCGGCTGCTGGGCATGTCGCTGGATGCCGGCGGCCATCTCACGCACGGCTTCCGGCCCAACATCTCCGGCAAGATGTTTCACCAGCGCAGTTACGGCACCGATCCCGACACCGGGTTCATCGACTACGGCGCCGTCGCGGCCGCTGCGCGTGAGTTCAAGCCGCTGATCCTGGTGGCGGGCTACTCGGCCTACCCGCGCCGGATCAATTTCGCGACGATGCGGGAGATCGCCGACGAGGTCGGCGCCACCCTGATGGTGGACATGGCGCATTTCGCCGGCCTGGTCGCGGGCAAGGTGTTCACCGGCGACGAGGATCCGGTGCCGCACGCCCATGTCACGACGACGACGACCCACAAGTCATTGCGCGGTCCCCGCGGCGGCCTCATCCTCTGCCAACCCGAATACGCCGACGCCGTCGACAAGGGCTGCCCGATGGTGCTGGGTGGGCCGCTGTCGCACGTGATGGCGGCCAAGGCCGTCGCGCTGGCTGAGGCGCGGCAGCCCGCGTTCCAGGCCTACGCGCAGCGGGTCGCCGACAACGCCCAGGCGCTGGCCGACGGCTTCCTCAAGCGCGATGCCCGGCTGGTCACCGGGGGCACCGACAACCACATCGTGCTGCTCGACGTCACCTCGTTCGGCCTGACCGGGCGTCAAGCCGAGTCGGCCCTGCTCGACGCCGGCGTGGTGACCAACCGCAACGCCATTCCGGCCGACCCGAACGGCGCCTGGTACACCAGCGGGATCCGGCTCGGCAGCCCGGCGCTGACCACCCGCGGCTTCGGTCCGGACGAATTCGACCGGGTGGCCGAGCTGATGATCGAGGTGCTGGCCAACACGGCACCGCAAGGCAGTTCCAAGGCCAAATACTCGGTGGCCGACGGCACCGCCGAACGGGTCAACGCGGCCGCCGCCGAATTGCTGGCCGCCAATCCGCTGTACCCGGGTCTTACGGTCTAGATTCTGCAAGTCGGCCGCGACACGGCGCGGCCCGCTTTATTTAACCTGTGTCGATCGGTTACAGTAACCGCATGGCACAGAAACCTGTCGCTAATGCGCTGACCCAGGAACTCGAGCCGGTCGTCGAGGCCGAAATGGACCGCCACCTGTCCACCGACGACATCTGGTTCGCCCACGACTACGTACCGTTCGACCGGGGCGAGAACTTCGCCTTCCTCGGCGGACGCGACTGGGACCCGTCCAGCATGACACTGCCCCGGGAATTCACCGACGCCTGCGAGATCCTGCTGCTGCTCAAGGATGACCTGGCCGCTCACCACCGCGAGCTGGTCGAGCACTTCATTCTCGAGGACTGGTGGGGCCGCTGGCTGGGCCGTTGGACCGCCGAAGAGCACCTGCACGCCATCGCGCTGCGCGAATACCTGGTGGTGACCCGTGAGGTCGATCCCACCGCCAACGAAGAGGCGCGCGTCGAGTACCTGATGCAGGGTTACCGTGCCGACCACTACACCCAGGTGGAGACCCTGGTGTACATGGCGTTGACCGAGCGCACCCACGCCGTCTACTGCCGTAATCTGGCCGCCAAACTCGAGGAGCCGATTCTGGCCGGGCTGGTCGACCGGATCTACCGCGACGAGGTGCGCCACGAGCTGTTCTTCTCCAACCTGGTCGCGCACTGCCTGAGGTACACCCGCGACGAGACGATCGACGCGATCGCCAAGCGCGCGGCCGAACTGCAGGTCGTGGGTGCCGACATCCGCGCCTACCAGGACAAGGTGCGCAACGTCGAGGCCGCCGGAATTTTCGGGCCCGCCGATCTGCGCCAGGCGATCGCCGACCGCATCACCGACTGGGGCGTCGCTGACGAGCCCAGACTGCGGCAGTTCGTCGCCGGCTAAGCCGGCCGTCGCGAGCGTCCACGCGGCTCGCGGTCCTCATCACATCTCGGCCTCGGCGCGCCTGCGCTGCTGCGAAGCGGCGACGAGAGTAGCGTCATTCTCGATGGTCAGCGTCTTGCTCAGCTGCCAGGGCGGCACCTCCGTCACCACAACGGGAAGGACCGGCCCCGGTCCTGGTGTCGCAGTTCCCGCCGACATGCCTGTGCGGGTCCGCGCGGGCTTATCCCGCTCGAGGAGCGCTACGTGACCGAAATCCGGACCTACGTGATCGACACTTCCGTGCTGCTGTCCGACCCGTGGGCATGTAGTCGGTTCGCCGAACACGAGGTGGTGGTCCCGCTGGTGGTGATCAGCGAACTGGAGGCTAAACGCCACCACCATGAGTTGGGATGGTTTGCTCGACAGTCGCTGCGATTGTTCGACGATCTGCGCTTGGAGCACGGACGGCTCGATCAGCCCATTCCGGTTGGGACACAAGGCGGTACGCTGCACGTCGAGCTCAACCACACCGATCCGAGCGTGCTGCCGGCCGGTTTCCGGACCGAGAGCAACGACTCCCGGATCCTGAGCTGCGCGGCCAACCTCGCCGCCGAAGGCAAGCGGGTGACGCTGGTCAGCAAGGACATTCCACTGCGCGTCAAGGCCGCCGCGGTGGGCCTGGCCGCCGACGAGTACCACGCGCAAGACGTGGTGGCCTCGGGCTGGTCGGGAATGCAGGAGATCGAGACCGCGGCCGAGGACATCGACGCGCTCTTCGCCGACGGCGAGATCGATCTGGTCGAAGCGCGAGACCTCCCGTGCCACACCGGAATTCGACTGCTGGGCGGCAGCTCGCACGCGCTGGGCCGAGTGACGGCGGCCAAACGTGTGCAGCTGGTCCGCGGTGACCGCGAGGTGTTCGGGCTGCGCGGGCGCTCTGCCGAGCAGCGCGTCGCGCTCGACCTGCTGCTCGACGAGTCGGTGGGCATCGTGTCACTGGGCGGCAAGGCCGGAACCGGCAAGTCGGCGTTGGCCCTGTGTGCCGGTCTCGAGGCGGTCCTGGAACGGCGAACCCAGCGCAAAGTCGTGGTGTTCCGTCCGCTGTACGCCGTGGGCGGTCAGGAGCTGGGCTACCTGCCCGGCAGCGAGAGCGAGAAGATGGGCCCCTGGGCGCAGGCGGTCTTCGACACCCTGGAAGGCCTGGCCAGCCCGGCCGTCCTCGAGGAGGTGCTGTCGCGCGGCATGCTCGAGGTGCTGCCGCTGACCCACATTCGCGGGCGCTCGCTGCACGACTCGTTCGTGATCGTCGACGAGGCGCAATCGCTGGAACGCAACGTCTTGCTGACCGTGCTGTCCAGGCTGGGCACCGGGTCGCGCGTGGTGCTCACCCACGACATCGCCCAGCGCGACAACCTGCGGGTGGGCCGCCATGACGGTGTCGCGGCCGTGATCGAGAAGCTCAAGGGTCACCCGCTGTTCGCGCACATCACCCTGCTGCGCAGCGAGCGCTCGCCGATCGCCGCGCTGGTCACCGAGATGCTCGAGGAGATCGCCGGGCCGCACTGAGGCGGACTTTTCCTACTCGAGTGTGCATCCAGGGCGCACTGGACGCACACTCGACGCCCAGGTCGCACACGCGAGGGCGAGTAAGCTGCCAGGGTGCCGAAACGACCCGACAGCCAGGCCTGGCGCTATTGGCGGACCGTGTTGGGTGTCGTGGCCGCCGGTGCGGTGCTGGTGATCGGCGGCCTGACCGGTCACGTGACGCGCGCCGACAATCTGAGCTGCTCGGTGGTCAAGTGTGTCGCGCTGACGTTCGACGACGGGCCGAGCCCGTTCGACGGTCGCCTGCTGCAAGTCCTGAAGGACGCCGACGCCAAGGCCACCTTCTTCGAGATCGGCAACAAGGTGGCCGCCAACCCGGCCGGTGCCAAGCGCGTCGCCGACGCCGGCATGGAAATCGGCAGCCACACCTGGGAACACCCCAACATGACGACCATCCCGCCCGAAGACGTCGCCGCGCAGTTCGCCAAGGCCAACGACGCGATCAACGCCGCGACCGGGCGCACCCCGACGCTGTACCGTCCGGCCGGCGGGCTGTCCACGCCCGACGTGCGCCAGACCGCCGCCCGCTATGGGCTTGCCGAAATCCTCTGGGATGTCATCCCTTTCGATTGGGCAAACGATTCGAACACCGCCGCGACACGGTACATGCTGATGACCTACATCAAGCCCGGCTCGGTGGTGCTGTTCCACGACACCTACTCGAGCACCGTTGACCTGGTGTACCAGTTCATTCCGGTGCTCAAGGCCAACGGCTATCACCTGGTGACGGTCAGCGAACTGTTAGGGCCGCGAGCGCCCGGCAGCAGCTACGGCAGCCGGGAGAACGGGCCGCCGGCCAACGAGCTGCACGACATCCCGCCCGCCGACATTCCGACGCTGCCCAACACCGCGTCACCCAAGCCGATGCCGAACTTCCCGATCACCGACATCCCGGGCCAGAACTCGGGTGGGCCGAATAACGGTGCGTGAGCTCCGCGCGGCTACCTTTAGGGGGTGAGCACAGCGGACGGGCGGCAGGCGCGAGAATCGCGCGATCCCGCGGCGATATCCGAGGCGCCGCAGCGTAAGTCGGCCCGCAGACTGTTGACCGAATACGGGGTCGACCTTGCCCTGTCGTACATCATCGCCGTCATCGACGTCGCCGCCATCCTGATTCCACTGCGGGGACACACGTCCGCGGCCACCAGCGTCGTCTTCACGCAGAAAGACACCGTGATCGTGGTGGCGCTGGTGGTCCTGGGCATCGTCGGCGTCGCGGTGGCCGGAGTGTTCAGCCTCCTTCCCACAGTGCGCTGGTATGCCGCCGGCCAGGAACCCACCACCGCGCAACGGGAAGTCGCGATGCGGCTGGCCGGACGGCAGACGGTCATCCTGGTGGCGGCTTGGGGTGTGGCCGGCGGCGTCTTCGTATTGCTCAATCTCGGTGGTGGCCCAGCCCTGTTGCTTCCGATGGCGCTCGGGGTGGTGCTCGGTGGTCCCGCCGCCGCGGGCACCGGGATGCTGCTCGCGCAACGGACCTTGCGCCCCATCATGGGTGCGGCGACCCAGGGGCTCGAGCCCCGGTTGGCGGTGCCCGGCGTGTTCGCACGACTGGTCATGCTCTGGTTTCTGGTCAGCGCACTTCCGATCGGCGTCATCGCAACCCTGGTGGTGCTGCGCACCTACGGTTGGCTGATTCAGAAGTCCGCCTCGCTGGACGTGCCGATCCTGGTGGTGTCACTGGCCGCGCTGCTGCTCGGGCTGCCCACGATGATCCTGACGTCGCGATCGATTTCGGACCCGATCGGCGAAGTCGTCGACGCGATGGCTCAGGTCGAGCGCGGTAACATCGACACCACCGTCGGCGCGTACGAAAGATCCCAAATCGGGCGCCTACAAACGGGATTCAACCGCATGGTGGCCGGACTTGCCGAGCGTGACCGGCTACGTGACCTGTTCGGCCGTCACGTCGGGGCCGACGTCGCTCAGCGCGCGATCGAGGAGGGTGCGTCGCTGTCGGGCGATGTGGCCGAGGCGGCGGTGCTGTTCATCGATCTGGTGGGTTCGACTCAGCTCGCGGAAAGCCGTCCGCCCCAAGAGGTTGCCGACGTGCTCAACGACTTTTTCCGCATCGTGGTCGACGCCGTCGACGAGCACGGCGGCCTGATCAACAAATTCGCGGGCGACGCCGCGCTGGCGGTCTTCGGGGTACCGCTGCACACCGGCGAGCCGTCATCGGCGGCACTGGCCACGGCGCGCACGCTGGGGACCCAACTGCGGCGCCTCCCCGTGGATTTCGGTATCGGGGTGTCGGCGGGCCGGGTGTTCGCCGGCAACATCGGCGCCGAAAACCGTTATGAATACACGGTAATCGGAGATGCGGTCAACGAAGCCGCACGCCTGGCGGATCTGGCCAAGACTTCGGATCGGCGCATCCTGTGCTCAGCGGCGGCCATCGACCGGGCCGACGAGGCCGAACGGGGTCACTGGGTCCAGTGCTATTCCACCGTGTTGCGCGGCCGCTCCGAGGCCACCCATGTGTCGGCGCCCGCCTGAAACCGCCTTACTTGGAGACCTTCAGCGATCCGATCACCTGGCTGAGCAGTCCGGCCGAGGCGGAATCGCCGATCGGCGTTGCGCCCAGGAAGATGGTGACCGGCTTGGTGTCGACCGCGATGATGACCACGGAATCGCCCTTCACCTTGCGGGCGGGGTCGGCGATCGTGACATCGGCGTCCACCCGGGCCGCCTTGATCCCCTCCACCGTGATCGACGACTTCTTGATCGGCCCCAGCGTCGGTGAGGCGTTCGAATAGCCGGGGCCTTCGGCCACGCAATTCATCAACTTCGCGGCCTGCGTGCTGACGTCCATGCTGGGAACGAAGTTGGTGATCGCGACCTCGGCCTGCATCACCCACTGGCTGGCGCCGGGCACCTCCTGCGCTAGCCCCACTGCGCCAATGAGATTCGGAGTCTGGTCATCCGAGAACGGCATCCATCCGGGTGCCGCAGTGGCCGGAAACGACAACTTGCCCGCCTTGATCGGCGCGCCGCCAGCGGGCTTATCGCCACCGGACACATTGGGCGTGCAATCGCTCGCGGTCTGACCCGAACCACCCGGCTGCTGCGACGTCGGCGCGGCGGTCGTCGTCGACGGATTGGCTTTGGGCCCCTTGGGCTCGTTGTTCAGGCTGACGACCAGGATCACCACCAGCGCGATGACGCCCAGCACCGCGATGCCGGCGACGATCAGCCACGGCATGTTGGACCGAGGCCCGTTCGGCGGCGGTCCCGGTGGGTAGGAGCCGGGCGGCCAGCCGGGGGGATACTGCGGTGCCCCGGTCTGACCGTAGGGCTGACCCTGATACGAAGGATCCATCCCGCCTTGCGGATTGGTGAACGGACCGGTCGGCGGGTAGGGATACGCACCGCTCTGCGGCCCCGAGTAGGGGCCGCCGGGCGGGTAGGGCGCAGGGCCGCCGGGCGGGTAGGGCGCAGGGCCGCCTTGCGGTGGACCACCCCAATATGGGCCCTGCCCATACGGATTCGCGCCGTACGGATCCTGCCCGTACGGATCCTGCCCGTACGGACCGCCTGGAGGAACCGTCATTGCAGAACCACCCCCACTTTATTTCGCCGGTTTGACCTTGGCCATCGCCAGCACGTCTAGCCGGCGGTCCAGTTCCTCGATCGACAACTTGTCGCCGATCAGGCCGCGGTCGATCACGGTCTGACGGATCGTCTTGCGCTCCTTGAGCGCTTGCTTGGCTACGGCGGCGGCTTCCTCGTAGCCGATGGCCGAGTTCAAGGGGGTCACGATCGACGGCGACGACTCCGCCAACTCGCGCAGGTGCCCTTCGTTGGCCTTCAGGCCGACGATGCAGCGCTCGGCGAACAACTTCGACACGTTGCTCAGCAGCTTGAACGACTCCAAGATGTTGCGGGCCATCATCGGGATGTAGACGTTGAGTTCGAACGCGCCCGACAAACCGCCGACCGCGACGGCGGCGTCGTTGCCGATCACCTGGGCGGCCACCTGCGTAACCGCCTCTGGCAGAACCGGATTGACCTTGCCCGGCATGATCGAGCTACCCGGCTGCAGATCCGGCAGCTGAATCTCGCCCAAACCGGTCAGTGGCCCGGAGCCCATCCAGCGGATGTCGTTGGCGATCTTGGTCAGTGACACGGCGATGGTGCGCAGCGCACCGGACGCCTCCACCAGTCCGTCGCGCGCCGCCTGAGCCTCGAAAGAGTTTGTCGCCGTGCGCAATTCGGCCAGGCCTGTCGACGCGATCAGCGCCTCGACCACCTTGGCGCCGAAGCCGTCGGGAGCGTTGAGCCCGGTGCCCACCGCGGTCCCGCCGATGGCCAGCTCGCCGAGGCGCGGCAGCGTGGCGCGCACCCGCTCGATCCCCGCCTCGATCTGTCGGGCGTAGCCGCTGAATTCCTGGCCGAGCGTGACCGGGACGGCGTCCATCAAGTGGGTGCGGCCCGACTTGACCACGGTGTGCCACTCGCGTGCCTTGGTCGCCAGCGCGTCGTGCAGTATTTCCAGCGCCGGGATCAGGTGGCGCACGGCGGCTTCGGTCGCCGCGATATGGGTGGCGGTCGGGAAGGTGTCGTTGGACGACTGCGACATGTTGACGTCGTCGTTGGGGTGCACCGTGACGCCGTTGGCGGCCGCGATGGACGCGATCACTTCATTGGTGTTCATGTTGGAGCTGGTGCCCGAGCCGGTCTGGAAGACGTCGATCGGGAACTGGTCGTCGTGTTTGCCGTCGGCGATCTCGGCCGCCGCGGCGATGATCGCGTCGGCCTTCTCCGGCGCCAGCAGTCCCAGGTCGGAGTTGACCTGTGCGCAGGCGCCCTTCAGCAGGCCCAACGCGCGGATCTGAGTGCGCTCGAGGCCCCGGCCCGAAATCGGAAAGTTCTCCACAGCGCGCTGGGTTTGCGCTCGCCACAACGCTTTTGCGGGTACACGTACCTCGCCCATGGTGTCGTGCTCGATGCGATATTCGGCGCTTTCGGCCATGAATTAGTTCCTCTTCGTTGGGGTGTGCTAATCGCGGTTACGGCAGGGGGTAGGCAGCGGTACTGTCGCCGGTGAAGTCGATCGCGGAGTATTCGTTGAGCTTCGAAAGCCGGTGGTAGGCCTCGATCATGCGAACGGTTCCCGATTTGGACCGCATCACGATCGATTGGGTGGTGCAACCGCCCGGGTAGTACCGGACGCCCTTGAGCAGATCGCCGTCGGTAACCCCGGTGGCGCAGAAGAAGACGTTCTCGCCGGACACCAGATCCTCGGTGGTCAGGATCTGGTCCAAGTCGTAGCCGGCGTCGAGCGCCTTGCGGCGTTCGGCGTCGTCGCGCGGCGCCAGTTGCGCCTGGATTGCCCCGCCCATGCAGCGGATCGCCGCGGCGGCGATGATCCCCTCCGGGGTGCCGCCGATGCCGGCCAGCATGTCGGTTCCCGATTGGGGCCGACACGCCGAGATGGCCCCGGCGACGTCGCCATCGGTGATCAGCCGGATGCGGGCACCGGTGGAGCGGGCGTCTTCGATGAGCTGACTGTGCCGCGGCCGGTCCAGGATGCACACGGTCATGTCCCGCACCGAAAGATCCTTGACCTTGGCGACCGCTCGGATGTTGTCGGCGATCGGCGCGGTGATGTCCAGCACGTGGGCGGCTTCGGGCCCGACGGCGATCTTGTTCATGTAGAACACCGCCGACGGGTCGAACATCGCTCCGCGATCGGCCACCGCCAGCACCGAGATGGCGTTGGGCATGCCCTTGCTCATCAGCGTGGTGCCATCCACCGGGTCCACGGCGAAGTCGCAGTCTGGGCCGTCGCCGTTGCCGACCTCTTCGCCGTTGTAGAGCATCGGCGCCTCGTCTTTTTCGCCTTCTCCGATGACGACGACCCCGCGCATGGACACCGAGTTGACCAGTTCACGGATCGCGTCGACGGCCGCACCGTCGCCGCCCTCCTTGTCGCCACGGCCGACCCAGCGGCCGGCGGCCATCGCGCCGGCCTCGGTGACCCGGACCAGTTCCAGGGCCAGGTTGCGGTCTGGGGCCTCGCGACGTGCCCGTACCTGCGGGTCGGAGCCCGCGGACGCGGTCGAAGACGAACCGGATCCGGCCGATGCTGTCATGGTTGCTGATTCTCCCAGAAGCTGATCGGTCCGCTGGATCTGGGCTGTGGCTGCCAACGGCGGGCTGGGATACTGGTGGGGTGACCGACGAGCAGCCCTCCAGTATCCCGGCCGAGCAGGCCGGTGAGCCGGTGCCGGCCGCCAGGCCCGCCAAACCCCGGTTGCTGCAGGACGGCCGCGACATGTTCTGGTCGCTGGTGCCGCTGGTGATCGGATGCATCCTGCTGGCGGGCATGGTCGGGATGTGTTCGTTCCAGCCGACCGGGCCGAACAAGGGCGCGATTCCGTCGTACGACGCGGCGTCTGCCCTGCGTGCCGACGCTCAGACGCTGGGCTTTCCGATCCGGATGCCGCGGCTGCCCGAGGGCTGGCAGCCCAACTCCGGCGGCCGCGGCGGCATCGAGAACGGGCGGATGGCCAATGGTCAGCGCCTGGCCGCGGCCACCTCGACGGTGGGATACATCGGACCCACCGGAATGTATCTGAGCCTGACGCAGAGCAACGCCGACGAGGACAAGCTGGTCGGCTCGATCCATCCGTCGGCGTATCCGACCGGCACGGTCGACGTCGGGGGAACGAACTGGATTGTCTATCGCGGTTCCGGTGACAGCGGTGCCGACGCCGAGCCGGTCTGGACCACCAGGCTGACCAGCCCGGGCGGAACCGCCCAGATCGCGATCACGGGTGCCGGAAACACCGATCAGTTCCGTACGCTGGCGGCGGCGACGCAGTCGCAGTCGCCCCTGCCGACCAGCCGATAGGAGCGACGCGCGTGAACGCACCCGAAGCGGATTTGTCCGGGTGGGTGGTGGCACCGTTCACCGGTGGCGGCTACACCCATGACGTCTACCGCAAGGGTGCCGGGCCCGGAGTGGTGTTGATTCCCGAGATCCCCGGGATCCATCCCGGGGTGCTGGGCCTGGGCAATCACTTGGTGGACAACGGATTCACCGTCGCCATCCCGTCGCTGTTCGGCGTGCCGGGCAGGGCCAAGACGACCGGGTCCATCGTGGAGGTCATCGCGCGGACTTGTGTGGCAAAGGAATTCGCGGCCTTTGCGACGAACAAGGAGCGGCCGGTGTCGCAGTTTCTGCGTGCGCTGGCCCGTGATCTCAAGGCGTCGACCGCAAGTAAAGGCGTCGGCGTGATCGGCGAATGTTTCACCGGCGGCTTCGCGCTGGCCGCCGCCGTCGACGACAGCGTGCTGGCGCCGGTGCTCAGCCAACCGTCGGTGCCGTTTCCACTCGGCCGGACGCGGCGCAGCGATCCGGGCCTCAGTGAGTCGGAGCTGGCGGTCGTCGCCCGTCGTGCGGCCGATGAAGGTCTGTGCGCCATGGGCCTGCGTTTCAGCGAGGATCCGGTGGTGCCCGCCGAACGGTTCGCGGCGCTCAAGCAGCGGCTCGGCGACGCGTTCGAGGTGATTGAGATCGACTCGAGTCCCGGCAACGCACACGGCTTCGCAAAGTCGGCGCATTCGGTGCTGACGTCCGAGGTTCGCGAAGTCGACGGCCATCCGGCGTACGAGGCCCGCAAGCGGGTCGTCGAATTCCTCACTGAGCGGCTGACTTAACTCCCGGCTTGTTGCCAGTGCGGCGTGGCAGCCAGCCGCGGCGCGCGGGTGGGTCGTCGTCCGGGTTTACCAGCTCGACGTCCTGATAGACCGCCAGGTAGACGTCAAGAGTCGTCACGATCAGGATCATCAGCACCGGGCCGATGACGATGCCCCAGGGTCCGAACATGGCGATACCGGCGAACACCGATAGCAGGAACAGCGCCGAATTCAGCCGGGCGTCGCGCGGTACCAGGACGGGGCGCAAAACGTTGTCGATGTTGGTGACCACCAGCAGATGCCACAAGATCACGAATGCACCACCGAATATGTTGCCGTAGAACAGCATTCCGATGCCGAATGGCATCGTCACGATGCCGCCACCCAACGGAATGATCGACAGGGCGGTGAGCAGAATCGCGAAAATGAAGAAACCGTGGTGGAATCCGGCGATGTAGATCGACCCGGCGCCCGCGACACCTTGACACAGTGCGATAACGAACTGACCGAACACGGTGCCGCGCACCATCGCACCGGTCTTCTTCAGATACAGATCGGTGACTTCCTCCCCCAGCGGGTTGAGCTGACCGAGCAACGTGCGCAAGCTCTCTCGATGCACCAGCAGTGCGAGAAAAAGGTAGAGAAAGATGATCCCGTTCGTGATGGCACCGAAGGCGCTCCCCGCAGCACCCTGTAAGGCGTGCAGCAGTCCTTGACCGATGTTCTGCGCGCCGGTGACCATCGCCTTTCGCAGCATCTCCGCATTAATCGTGATGTGCAGGAACGGAACTCGAGCCGCCAGGTCGTTGACGATGTGCAGGACTTTGTCACCGAGCCCGCTGAGGTCGGTGGTCTTGACCCACCCGGAAATGCTGTCGATCATCCGGGAGACCTGGACGACGGCCAGCACGATGAACAGACCAACTGGCACGATCACCATCGCGAGCGCCGACAACAACGTGAAGGTTGCCGACAGGCCGGTGCCGAAGCGCTTGTTGAACCAATTGAACAGTGGCGTGAACAAATACGCGCCGACGGCGGCGACCACGATCAACACGAAATAGTCGCGCAGGAAGTACGCGCCGAACAGCAGCGCGATCAATGTGACTACCGCCAGCGCACGCTTTTGAGTGAGCGTGAATTCGGTGTTCATAGCCAACCCGCCGCCCTCCACGTCGCCGTTGAGCTGAACCTTAGCCTTGCCCGATAGCGGTCGCGTCGTATGGCCGTCTACCGAGATCGGTTAGCTGCTCAGGCTAGTGCGCATGTCGGCGCGGCGCTAACGAGTCGTTTGTTGCCCCTGTGTGTTTGAGCTTCAGCATCGGGCCGGGTTAGTTGGTTGGTGGTGGTTGGGGTTGGAAGG
>NZ_JCALDG010000025.1:0-57137 GCF_059812735.1 Mycobacterium sp. NGS40 | reverse complement strand
CGCTAACGCGATCTCGCGTCCGATTCCTCTAGCGGCGCCGGTGACGACGGCGACACGTGCCTGCATGCTCATTCTCCGATCGTTTCTCCGTTACGACGTCCAGAGTCCATATACTTTACAATGACGATGATCATCCCGATTTGGATCGTCCTCGCCGATTTCACTCCGTGACCGCGCCGGTCGCCCGCAGCGTTTCGATCTCGTCCGGGGAAAGGCCGATCTCGTCGAGAATTTCGCGAGTGTGCTGCCCGGGCCGGGTAACGACCGATCCCGCGGTTGGCTTCCACGCGCTCATGCGCGGCAGCGGGCCAACCACACCCGGCGCGTCCAGCAACCCTCTGCGCTGCGCTGCGTCGAACGCGTCGGGCAGCGACCTCACGGGAGCCACCGCGGTGTCGACCTCTTCCAGCCGGGCCAGCCATTCCGCGAGCGAGGCAGCGGAGAAGGTCTTCTCGAATGCGGCCCGCAGCTCGCCCCATCGAGACTGGTCGGCATAAGCCGAGATCAGGTCGGGGCGGCCGAGTGCTGTGCAGAGGTTCGCGAAGAACTTCGGCTCCAGAGCAGCCACCGACAGCCATTGCCCGTCGGCCGTGCGATAGCAGTCATAGAAGGGGACCGCCCCCGACAGCAGGCCCCGGCCCCACGACGGATCCGGCGCCGACGCCAGCGTCCACGACTGGACCACCTGCAGCAGGCCGAGCAGCCCCTCATACATCGACACGTCGATGTGAGTTCCCCGGCCGCTGGCCTGGCGGCCCAGGAGGCCGGCCAGGATGCCGAACGCGGCCAGCAAACCTCCTGCGGCGAAGTCGGCCACCACGTTGACGGGTATGCCCGGACGCTGGCCATCGCGTGTCGTCGCCGACAGCAGGCCCGACTCGGCGATGTAGTTGAGATCGTGACCGGCGCGCATCGCCAGCTCCCCGGATTGCCCATAGCCGGTCAGCGAGCAATAGACGATCGCCGGGTTCCGCGCGGCGACCGTGTCGTAGCCCAATCCGAGCCGCTCGCAGGTTCCCGGCCGGAATCCCTCGACGAAGACGTCACTGCGCTGCGCCAGTTGCAGGGCGATCTCCAGGGCTTGCGGTTGCTTGAGGTCCAGCACGAGTGATCGTCGGGAGCGATACAGCGGATTGATGCCCTGTCGGCGCGCGCGCTCACCACCGTAACCGGGTAGCGCGCCAAGACCGCTGCCGCTTCGCGCGGCGGCCGGGGCTTCCACCGTGATCACCTCCGCGCCGAGGTCGCCGAGCAGCATGGTGGCAAACGGCCCTGGGGCCAGCGCGGACAGGTCGAGGATGCGTACCCCGGACAGCGGGCCGGTCGGATCGCTCATGCCGTTCCCTCAGCTGCGCGTTCTGCGGTTGACGGTGCGGTGTCAGCCGGCGTACCTGGCGCCGGCGGCCGATGGCGAGCTGAGGTCCCGTCTTCGTTACGCGCGTGACCTGCCAGGTCCTTGATGGCGATGTCTCGAAGGAGCGCTTTGTCGACCTTTCCGCCGGCATTGGTCGGCAGCTCATCGAGCACGATGAATCTTTCGGGCAGCTTGGCCTTGGCGAGCTGGCGGTCGAGCAGAAACGAGCACAGATCGTCGAGCCGGGGGTGAGAGCCTAAAGCGGGCACCACTGCGGCGCAGGCCCGCTCGCCCAGCCGCTCATCGGGGATTCCCACGATCGCTACGCCAGCCACGTCAGGGTGCTCGAGCAGCAGCTCCTCGACTTCCCGCGGGAAGATGTTGGTGCCTCCCCGCAAGATCATGTCCTTGATGCGCCCCACGATGCGTAGGTATCCGCGGTCATCGAACTCACCGACGTCACCGGAGTGGAAGAAACCCTGATCATCCCAAGCCTGCCGGTCGTAGTCGGGCTCGTTGAGATAGCCGTATGACTTGTTGGGCCCACGCCAGCACAGTTCACCAGCGTCGCCCGGCGGCACGGGGTTGCCGTCCGCGCCGAGCAACACCACCTCGACACCGGGGCAGACCGAGCCGACGGTCGTGTGGCGTAGCTCGTCTGGATCGTCGATCGACGTGATGGCGGGCACTCCCCCATCGGTGGCGCCGTAAATGGTTTGCACGCGGCAGCCCATCCGTGATTCGAGGTCGCGCGCGGTGGACTGTGGCAGCGGGGCGCCCGCGTTGTTGAATCGGGTGAAGTGGGACAGGTCATACTGCTCGAGCGGGAACTCCAGCATCATGATCATCTGGGTGGGCACGGCGGTCGCGTAGGTGCACTGCTCCCGGATGATCAGGTCCAGTGCGGCCTGCGGCTTCCAGGTTTCCAGCAGCGCGGTCGTCGCACCCACCAACAGTGGTGCCAGCACGGGAAAGACGTAGCCGGTCGAGCCCGTGCTGGCCGGTGCGATGGCGGCGGCGACGTCGTCGGCACCGAGGTGGAGGCGGCGGCCCATATGGTGGACGAGCAGGGCGACCAGGTCATTCGAACTCCACACCGACGCCTTGGGGATACCGGTCGTTCCCGACGAGGACATCACGTGTGCGGGCGCATCGGCGCTCGGCCGATGCTCGTCGAGCTCGCCGGCGGTCAGAGGCGCCGAGTTGGCTGCCAGCGATTCCAGCGAACCGCTTCGGGCGGTCAACACGTGTTTGAGGTCGGGCAGCCCGTCACGCAGCGTTTCCGCCAGGCCGACGTAGTCGAAGCCGCCGTTATCGTTGAGGACGATCAGCATCGAAGCCCGTACCGTGCCCAGCAGAGACCGCAGCTCGGCGCCGCGCCAGCCGGTGCTCACCGGCAGGAACAGCGCGCCGATCCTGTTGCACGCCAGGTGCAGTGCCGGCAGCAAAACGCAGCCGGGCAGGTGGATGGCGACCGGGTCGCCGGGCTCGACACCGTGATCGAGCAGGACCCGCGCAAGGCGCAGCGACAGGTCCCTGAGTTGGGCGTATGTCAGCTTTTCGCGGGAATCGATGACCGCAGTCTTTTCGGGATGCCGTTGTGCGTGGTCGTCGACGACGTCCGCGATCGTCTGGTCGCCCCACACGCCGATCTCACGGAAGCGGCCCGGGGCCGAGGCGGGCTGCATCCAAGGAATGTGGCGGTCGATCATATCGTGGCTCCTTCGCAGAGACTGTGTTGTGGACCTGAGTTGGGATGTCGACTGTGCGTGCCGGTGTCGGCGGGCTCCCGGGCGCACCACTCGATACGTGCGGGTCATCCTGGTGTTCGCCCGGCCGGGCTCGGGGTGCCGGCCGCGGCGTCCGTCGGGGCGTCGTGTGCCAGGGGGTGGGCGTGATCGAGCATGGCGGCCAGATCCGGGGTTTTGACCCGGGGGCTTCCTCGGCGCCGACCTGCTTGGATTTCGTGGGAGTCCAGCCGTAGCCATCCCGCCCAGTCCACGACGTTGACTGCGCGGTGCTCGAGCAGTTCGATGACCGTCCGGCGGTGGTCGTGTCTCGGCGGTGCGAGGCCGGGCAGGTCGGCCAGCAGGTTCTTGACGGTCTCGGCGGCGTCGGCTCGATTGGTGCCGATCACGCCACTGGGGCCGCGCTTGGCCCAACCGGTCACGTACTCGCCCGGCAGGAAATGGCCCTGTCCGTCCACTAGGCGGCCCCCTTGGTTGCGGATGGTTTGCGTACCGCTGTCGTAGGGCAAGTCGGCTACCGGACGCACCTGGTAGCCGACGGAATGCAGCACCAGGTTCACGTCGAGCACCTCGTACTGGCCTGAACCGCGCGCCTGGCCGTCGTCGGTCAGTTCGTTGCGTTCGACAACCAGGGCATTGACGTGGTCGTCGCCGAGGATAGCGACAGGGCTCCGGAGGAATCTCAGGTGCAGTCTCCTCGGTTTGCCCTGCAGCGGCCGATCCGCCCACTGCCGCAGCGTTGAGACCATGCGTTCGAGCTGGGGCCTTCCCAACAGCTCGGCTCGCTCGCTTTCGCTCAACGCCAATTCGGTCGGATCGATGATGAGATCGGCGTTGGACAGCTCGCCGAGTTCGCGAAGTTCGACCGGTGTGAATTTCATCTGCGCGGGGCCGCGTCGGCACAGCAGATAGATGTCGGTGATGGCGCTGGAGCCAAGTGCGGTGACGACCCGGTCGGGCACGTCGGTGGCGGCGATCTCCTCGGCGCTGCGCGCGAGCACTCGCGCGACATCGAGGGCGACGTTGCCGGCCCCCACCACGGCCACGCCCCGACCGTGCAGTGGGAAGTTGCGGTCGGCGGCGTCGGGATGTCCGGAATACCAGCCGACGAATTCTTTGGCCGCAAAGCTGCCCGGCAGGCGGCTACCGGGTACGTCCAGCACTCGGGCGTCTTCCGCGCCAAAAGCGTAGATGACGGCGTCGTAAAATCCTCGCAACTCGTGTCGGCTGATATCACGGCCGACAGAGACGTTCCCCAGAAAACGGACCGTGGCTGAATGGGCGGTGAAGGGTGCGCCCAGAACGCGGGCGACCGACTTGATCTTCTGGTTATCCGGCGCGACTCCGTACCGGACGAGCCCGAACGGCGAGGGCAGCCGTTCGAACACGTCTATCTTCACCGGGTGACCCGACTCCACAAGTTCGGTCACCGCGTACAGGCCGGCCGGCCCCGCACCCACCACAGCGATGCGTGCCGGTCCGCGGGCCTCGCCGCCGGGGGCGACGGTGTGCGTCACGCCGACCTCGGAGCGTGCTGACCGGTCTGGCTGCGCGTCAGAGCCGTACATCGATGTGGGGAACCGCATCGGAGGCTAATTGTCATCACGTTATTGAGGTACCTCTTCCCGTTCTCTTCTTCCCGTCCGGCGTACAAAACTCCTGGTCCGTGGCCAGTGAACTGGCAAGACTGCTTGCCGATGATCGGCGGTGCGACAGAATCCAGGAATCGTTTTCCTTGCCAGCGGTGTGGGTATGACCTATGATCATAGTGCTTAATGACATGAGTCACATCAACGATGACTTGTGTCAACACCGACAACGGCGACGGGGCCCTTCGATCGACACAACAGTCTGGGCAGCCGGCGTCGACGCGCGGATCAAGATCGATGTGATTAGGTCGACGAAGGGAGTTTCGTGAAGACTCGGGCAGCCGTGCTCCATGGGCAGAACGAGCAGTTCAAGGTGCAGGAGGTGGATCTCGACCCGCCGGGCCCGCACGAGGTGCGGGTGCGCCTGGCGGCGACCGGCCTCTGCCACAGCGACTACCACCTGGTGACAGGCGATCTTCCGATGCCGTATCCGGTGATCGGCGGCCACGAAGGGGCCGGGGTCATCGAAGAGGTCGGCGCCGAGGTCACGGCGGTCGAACCGGGCGATCATGTGGTGTTGTCGTTCATCCCCGCGTGTGGGCACTGCCGCTCGTGTGCGGTCGGACACTCCAACCTTTGCGACCTGGGTGCCAACATCCTGGCCGGTCCGCAGCTCGACGGGACCTACCGATTCCACGTGGGAGCGCAAGGCGCTGGCCAGATGTGCTTGCTGGGAACGTTTGCCGAGCACACCGTGGTGCCTGATGTTTCCGTCGTCAAGATCGATCGGAGCGTTCCGCTGCGCACCGCAGCCCTGATCGGGTGCGGCGTGCCCACCGGCTACGGGGCGGCAGTCAACAAGGCCAAGGTGCGGCCCGGTGAATCCGTGGTCGTCTGGGGCGCCGGGGGAATCGGCATGAACGCGATCCAGGGGGCCGCTACGTCGGGCGCCCGCGTCGTCGTGGCCGTCGAACCGGACGAGGCCAAGCGCAAACTCGCCTACGAAGTGTTCGGCGCGACACACGTCGTCGATCCGACCGCCGTCGACCCGGTCGACGCGGTGTTGGAGGCCACCTGGAACAGGGGGGCCGACGTGTCCATCGCCACGCCCGGCGTTCTGACCCAGGCGATCCTCGCACAAGCGCTGCAGGCGCTGGGGAAAGGCGGGCGGGCCGTCCTGGTCGCCGTGCCGCCCGCCGGCGCCGACCACCTACCCATCGCTCCCTTCGACGTTGTGATGTTCGAACGCCAGATCCTGGGCACCGTGTATGGCAGCAGCAACCCGTTCTCCGACATTCCCCAGCTGATCGACCTCTATCAATCCGGCAAATTGAAACTCGATGAGCTGGTGACCAACACCTACTCGCTTGATCAAATCAACGAGGGGTACGAGGCCATGCTCGCGGGTCGCAACATCCGCGGGTTGGTCATTCTGTCGGACGACTAGCAGCCCAAGTGGAGAGCTGATTCCGCCCTGCAGTGCAAAGTTGTCTCGGCCACGGCCGCGACGCAAAACCGATAGCCGTTCGTGAAGATTGGAGCGAATTCAACAATGACGACACAACAGCGCAACACCGATATCGATGACGAACGACCCACGCGGCTCAACGCGAAGCGGCCGACAAGTTCATCGAGCATCTGAGCATGCACGACCGGGAGGTTCAACGCCACCGACTGGCGATCTACGACCGGATGCGTGAAGCATGCCCGGTCGGGCACTCCGTCGAACACGGCGGCTTCTACGCCTTGTCCACCTACCGTGACGTCTACGACGCTGCGCATACCCCGGAGCGGTTCTCGTCGTTTCCGGTGACAATACCGCCGTTCGGCAATCCCGTGCCGATGATTCCCATCGAGGCGGATCCCCCCGGCCACGCCAACTACCGCGCCCTGGTGGGCCAGCGATTCAGCCCCAAGCGGGTCGAGGAAATGGACGCCGAGATCCGCTCGCTCGTCAACGAACTGCTCGACAACATCGAGGGCAAGCGCGACGTCGACCTCGCCAAAGAGCTCGCAGTCCAGCTTCCCCTAAGTGTCATCCTCGAACTCTTCCTCGGAATCCCTAAGCAGGACCGGGACAAAATGTACGAGCTTGCCGTGCAGATGCTGCAGCCGGATCCGGACGACTCGGATGAGCAGAAGCACGAGAAAGCCGGCGCGGCGGGCATGGGGCTGATGACCTATTTCGCGGAGCTGCTCAACAACCTCCGAGAGAATGGGCATGGTGAGGACCTCATCAGCGAGTTGGATCAGGCGCACGTCGACGACGTAAAGCTGACCGATGAAGAAATTCTGGGCTTCTGCCTGCTGCTGGTGCCGGCGGGGTTCGACACCACGGCGAGCGCGATCGGCCGAATGTTGCAGCTGTTCGCGACGAACCCGCAGATTCGCCAGGCGTTCAAAGAGCGAATCGAGGATTCGCAGGCACTGGACGTCGCCATCGAAGAGCTGATCCGATACATCTCCCCGGTGCCGGGTCTGGCTCGAACCGTCACCGCGCCGTGCGAGTTCGCTGGGCAGAACCTGAGCAGGGACGACCGCCTGCTGCTGTTGTGGCCGTCGGCGAACCGGGACCCCGAAGAGTTCGACAATCCCAACGAGTTCGTGGCGGATCGCAAACCCAACCGCCACGTCGGGTTCGGTTCGGGCATTCATCGCTGCCTGGGCGCCCATGTCGCCCGCAAGGAGATCAAAGTGCTGCTGCAGGAGATGTTCCGGCGCGGCACACCCGAATACCGGCTGGATCCCGACAAGCCACCGGTGTGGCACACCGGTGACACCTGGGGTGTGAAGTCTTTGCCGGTGATCTTCGAGGCCAGGTCGTGACGAGTCCCGTGACCAGCAAATCCGCAGAGGTCACCGTCGATCTCAACCGGTGCATGGGCCATGCCCGCTGCCACTCACTGGCACCTGCGGTTTATGGCCTGGACGACGAAGGAAAGTCCGTCGTGATCGTCAATCCCGTTCCGCCAGAGTTGGTCAACGAAGCAGAGGAAGGCGCGCAGGCGTGCCCCGAACACGCGATCACAGTTCGCTACCACGATTGACAGCTCGTCACCAGCTGACCAAAACCGTCTTACAACCAGCAAAGCGAGACCCAAGATGACAATGACGGCACCGCTGAAATCCGATGTGCGATGGCGCTTCGAGCAATACATCGGCGGGACATGGCGTCCCTCCGTCAGTGGCAAACGCAGGCAGGTCATCGACCCGGCCACCGCGACCGTCGTCGGCGATGTCGCCGACGGAGGGATCGCCGACGTCGAGGCGGCGGTCGCGTGTGCCCGCACGGCCTTCGACGAGGGCCCCTGGGCCGGCCTGGACGTGCGAAGCAGGGTCCGAGCGCTGCAGCCAGCCATCGACTACCTGGTCGAAAACCAGGACGCCCTCCTGGAAGCGGAAATCGCCGAATGCGGATCTCCGATCAAGACGGCGAGCGCTCTGCACGTCGGATTCGCCTTGGCCCACAGCCAGTACTTCCTCGATATGGCCCCAAGCGTGCGTCTGGAGCAGCCATTGGGGTTCCATTCGCCGCCGTTTAGCGTCAGTCACGTCGTACGGGAACCCGAGGGCGTCGTCGCGGCCATCACCCCGTTCAACTTCCCGCTCTTGTTGGCCGTGTGGAAAGTCATTCCCGCACTGCTGATGGGCAACAGCGTCGTGCTCAAGCCCAACCCACGCACGCCGCTGTCGGCGATGCTACTGGCTGAAGCATTGTCGCGCACAGATCTTCCCCCCGGGCAATTCAACGTCGTCACCGGGGACGTCGAAGTGGGCCAATACCTCGTCGAAAGCGCTCTGGTGGACCATGTCACGTTCACCGGCAGCACCGGGGTCGGGCGGAGCGTCGCCGCCGGGGCTGCGCAAACGTTGAAGAACGTCACCCTAGAGCTCGGCGGAAAGTCGCCGTCAGTCATCCTGCCCGACGCTGACTTCGATCTCGTCGTCGACGGCGTGCTGTTCGGCGTCAACTTCTACGCCGGGCAGTGCTGTGAAGCGGGCAGCCGGGTCTTCGTGCCACGCGGGCGCGAAGAGGAACTCATCGACCGGCTGGTGCGGCGGGCCGCCACGATCAGACTCGGAGACACGCGCAACCCGCAGACCGACCTCGGCCCGGTGATCTCGGCCGAGAAAGCCGCCGAGCTGGAGCGCGTCGTCAATGACGCCGCGGCCGCCGGCGCCACAGTGGCGTGTGGTGGTCGTCGTGCCGACATCGGCGACGGCTACTTCTTCCAGCCGACAGTGATCCACAACGTCAACAACGACATGCCGATCGCCCGTCAGGAGCTTTTCGGCCCCGTGCTGTCGGTCATCGGGTACGACTCCGTCGACGACGCGGTGCGCCTGGCCAACGACACGATATACGGCTTGGCAGCGACGGTGTGGTCCACCAACATGGTCAACGCCTACGAAATCAGCCGCCGGTTACGCGCCGGCACGGTCTGGATCAATGACCACCACCAGTTGCGCCCCGACGCACCGTTCGGCGGATACCGGCAAAGCGGCATCGGCCGCGAACTCGGAGACGACGGATTCCTCGATTTCACCGAAGCCAAACACATCTACATGAGCCTGACGAATGATCGCCAGTCGCGCTTCTGGTCCCTAATCCTGCCCGCTGAGGAATAGGAGCGGGGGCCGCCCACCGCCTAGCGTCGCCGACCGCGGTGCAGGTGTCGCTTCCCGCTGGCCCGGTCGACCAACACCTCGTCGGCCAATCATCGTCAGCAACCGCTTCGCCTCGTCCGCGCCAATTCGCTACCCGGCCCTGCAGCGTGTTAACCGCTGTTAGCATTGCTGTTGGCCGCGGTGGGACCACGCGAGTTC
Organism: Mycobacterium sp. NGS40; assembly: GCF_059812735.1. Classification (NCBI taxonomy): domain Bacteria; kingdom Bacillati; phylum Actinomycetota; class Actinomycetes; order Mycobacteriales; family Mycobacteriaceae; genus Mycobacterium; species Mycobacterium sp. NGS40. The sequence goes on along the minus strand of NZ_JCALDG010000025.1, from coordinate 47,619 downwards.
AGGGCACAAGCAGGCGACGCCGGCCCATGTGGTTTCACCCAAGAGGAAGGGGCACGGTGAGCGGAGCGATCGTTACTCAACGGACTCGGGGAAGCGAACGTCGTGAGCGGATTCTGGCCGCGGCCGCCGAGCTCATCGCCGAGCGGGGATATCACGCCGTGTCGATGACGGATCTCGGTGTGGCGGCTGGAATCGTGGGACCGGGAATCTACCGGCATTTCGACAGCAAGGCCGCCGTGCTCGCGTCGCTGTTCGAGCGGGTGATCGACGCGCTGCTGGAGCGGGCCTCGACCATCGTGGACCAGGCTCGTGATGAGCGTGAGGCGTTGACTGGGCTGGTCGCCGACCATGTCTCGCTGGTGATCAACGATCGGGAGCTGGCGATTGTCTATTACCGCGAGTTGCATAACTTGTCCGATGAGCAGCGGCGCCGCCTGCGACGTAAGCAGCGACTGTATCTCGAGGAATGGGTGCACGTGGTCGCGGAGTTGCGGCCGGAGCTTGATGAGGCCGACGTCCGCGCGGTCGTACATGGTGCGATCGGCGCGATCCAGTCGATCCTTCACTACCGCGACACCGGCCTGCCCCCCGAGCGGGTCGCTGCCCGTCTGGCCGCCATGGGTTACGCGGTGCTCGGCATAGCAGCCAGCGACGACCTGCCCAGGATTGTGAACGATGACTAACATTTGTGCGTGTGACGGTGTGCGTCGGGACCGCGACAGGAGGAACACAGCCATGGCCGAGGCGCCGGGGGCCGTTCAGCGGCAGGCCTGGGTCGACGGCGTGTTGCCGCCGGTCGAGCAGGTGCGACCGGGATTGTGGTCGATCCCGGTGCCAATCCCGGACAATCCGTTGCGATACGTGCTGGTGTATGCGTTCGAGCTGCCTGACGGGGTCGCCATCGTCGACGCCGGCTGGGACACCGAGGAAGCGTGGACGGCCCTCGTCGAGGGACTGTCCAAGGCCGGATGCGACATCACCGACGTCTCTGCGGTGCTGATCACGCACGTCCACCCCGACCACTACGGATTGGCTGGGCGGGTGCGCGAGCATTCCGGAGCATGGGTCGGGGTGCACCCGGCCGATGCCGCGGTGTTGCCCACCCGCTACGGCGAGGTAGAACCTCTCGTGGCGAGTATGCGGGACCTCTTGGTGGACTGCGGGGTGCCCGAGGTCGAGTTGGACGAACTGAGCTCGGCGTCGCTTGGAATCCGGCAGTTCGTCCGGCAGGCCGAACCGGACCGGTTCATCGACGATGGCGATCGTCTCCCGTTGCCGGGCTGGAACCTGCGCGCGATCTGGACGCCCGGCCATTCGCCCGGGCATCTCTGCTTCGCCGAGCCCGACCGCAGGCTGATGCTGACCGGCGATTGTGTGTTGCCGCGGATCACCCCGAACATCTCCGTGCATCCCCAGCAAGCCGCCAATCCCCTCGCCGACTTCCTCGCCTCGCTGGCCAAACTGCGTGGATATCAACCCGACGAGGTGCTTCCCGCCCACGAATACCGCTTCGACGCGTTCACAACCAGGCTGGACGAACTTTTCGCCCATCACCGCACGCGCCTTGGTGAGATCGAACGCGCGGTGGCCGACTGCCCTGGGGCAACCTGCTGGCAGATCACCACCCGCCTGGGGTGGTCGCGGCCCTGGGCTCAGGTACCCAACTTCATGCGCCGGGCCGCCAACGGTGAAACACTGGCCCATCTGGCGCTCTTGGCGGCAGAGCACCGCGTAGAACCGATGCGTGACACCGTCACCACATGGTGGCCGAAGCAGTGACCCGCGATCCTGTATCCGACGGCCTCGACATTGCGCCTTCAGGCACCGCCCATGTCCGTGGCTGTGCCGTCAGCTCCGACAACACCACAGGCGTGAGGCCGACGGCCGATGTACCGTGTCGCTTCGATGTGCGGGATCTGGCCCGCTCTGGCTACCCGTAGTCGGCGACCACGACGGTGCGGTCGAAACTGTTCTCCGACCACACGCCGATGTGAGTGTGGGCGCAATCGGACATGATGGCGAGATATGCCGCGTTGTCATACCACCGGCTAATCAACTCCACACCGCTGATCGCTAGGGCCGGATTGATCGCCACCGTTTCGGCCACCCGACCCTGGAAACCGGCTGCGTCGGCGCGGTCTTGCGGCGTCGAACCGTCAGACCCGATATCACCGTTGAGGTCGCGATTGTTCAGCACATCCCGGGCGTGCCATTCGGCGGCACGTTGCAGTTGCGGGATGATCGTGACGTCGTTGGTGCAGCCTGCCTGGTGCTGAATGGTGTACACGTTGGCGACCACCGCGTCGTTGAGTCGTTTGTTGTCGCCGTGTGCGATCGGCATGCCAACCACAGCACCGACGGCGACGACCACCACGGCCGGCACGGTCAACAGCAAATGCCGCATGTTCATCTCCTCGACGTCAGCCGTCATCTCTAGGCGGCGGCCAGTCGTGTGCAGCCGAGTTCCTCAGGCGCCAGATCAACGCCGGGCAGAGTTCGTTGACCGACTGGGTGATCAGATAGGAGGCCTGATAGTCGTCGGCGGTGTGGAAATCAGCCTGCAGATCGCCGATAAGCTGCCCGTAGCCTTCGCCGCCGGACAGCTTGTCGCAAATGCCGTAACCGTAGCCTAAGGCCGCGTCGGCGTTCGGAAAGCCGTAGCCGGGCCGCACGGTCACGTTGACCAGATAGGCCACCGGGTCGGCATGAGCGTGAGGTGCCTGCGCAGTTGCCACACCGAGCCCTGCCGCCCAGCACATCGCCATGCATACGGTCTGAATGTTGCGCGGCGCTGTGAATCGAACCCCGATCATGTTGTCAAATCGGCTCGAATTGGGAAATGAGCCATCGGCCATCGTGTTTGTCCAGCGTCACTCGCACGCATGAGGTGGTGCTGGTGGGTGCGTCCGTGCCGACGATGACGGTCTGGTTGACAAAAACAAGGACGACCGCGTGGTTCGCGGTGGCCGACACCGACGCCGCGGCCGGAACGTTGGCGACCGCGGAGATCTGTTTTTGCTTCGCCCCGGGGATCACCACGTCATGTGTTAGCGAGGCATAGGAATCCTTGAATTGTCCTGTCAGTCGGTTTTGGGCGGCGGTCAGATCCTTCTCGGCGGTGTCGGGCTTGTAGGACAGCATCGTGATTGTTCCGTCGGTGGCGGCCCGCACGGACTCGACGCTGGCAAGCTGGGCCTCACGCAGGGAACCGACCTGCCATTTCAGCCCGCCGGCGGCCGCGGCCAGCAGCAGCGCGAGGCCGGGCAGCATCCCGTAGGCGAGCACACGTGACCAGCGGATGCTTCGTTTCATCGTAGCCGGCGTGTGCTCGCAGTCGTCCTCGGTCGCGGTGGGTGTTTCCTGGGCCGAGTCGGTGTCGGTGGGATCGCCGGTACGACGCGATTTCGGCCACCTCACGGCACGAACTCCACGTTAGACACCTTGGGCTGATCGCCGACTTGCTGCACGAAGATGCGCATCCGCCAGGCCCGTGGCCGTTGGTCGGGCACAGCGGCATTCGTCGTCTTGACGGTCACGGCGACGAGCACCTGGGCGGTGCCCGCGGTCTTCGACTCCAGCGCGGCCTCGGTGACCGTGCCGATGGTGGTCGATTTGGTCTGTTTGACCACGGCGATGAACGGCTGTGATCGCTTCGTGAAGTCGTCGTAGAACTGCCCGGTTGCCCCGTCGATGATGCGGCGCACATCGGCGTCGGCGTTCTGCCAATCGATCGTCGTCAGGTTCAGCGCCGCCTGCCTGCCCACCTGCACATACGCATTTCGCTCGGTCTGCGCCTCGTGCAGGTGGTGGAGACGAAATCCCAGCCATCCCGCCAGCGTCGCCAGCGCGATGACGACGGCCACCCCTACCAGCATCGCGGCCCGCAGCGGCGAGCGGGTCGTCCTCGGCTCGCCCGGGGGTGCGGTGTGTGTGTCCTTGCCGTCGGGTCCGCTGCTGGCGTCTTCGGCGGTGCCGGCATCGCCGCCATGCGTCGGTTCAGCACCGATCGGCGCGGACGCGGCGCGTTCATCCGGCATGAGCGTCGAGGTGCGGCCGGCGGTTCTCAGCTGCCCGGTGGTGTCAGCATCGTCTGCCACGTCTTCTCCTTCGGGCCGGTCTGCGCGAGGTCGGATTGGGTGTATTGCTGGCCATCGGGTCCGATGTAGGTGCCCGTGGCGGGGTCGTACTGGGCGGCCGCTACCGGTGGTGGGGGTGGGCTCACGGCAGCGGGAGGCGGCGCTCCGGTCGGCGGTGATCCGGGAGCTCCCTGGGGGATGTCCTGCCCGGACAGGGTGGCGTTGGGGTCGCCCTTCCAGTTGAAGCCGTCGTTGAGCGGCACATACTGCTCGTCGCTTTCGCACATTCGCACCGTGGGTGCGCGTTTGCCGGGGACGGTCTCGCAGGGGATGTTGCGCGCTCCGCGGACGTTGAACGGTGAATCTTGGGGCACCCGGCAGTACACGTCGCCGGCGGGACGCTCCGGGCTGTCCTCGAAGGACGGTGGACGCCGTTGCTGGGTGGGTAGGAATCCGGTGGTGCAGGCCGGTGGGAGGTTGATGTTGAGGTTGAAGCTGATCCACTCGCCACGGTAGTCCTGCTTGGTGTTGGCGTTGGCGACGACACTTCCGCCGCGGATCGCTGCGGCTTGCGGCAGCAGCACGAGGAGTTGTTCGAGGTCGTTTCGGTAGGTGAGGGCGACCTGGCCGACGCTGACCAGGTTGGCCAGCAGGATCGGCAAGGTCGGCTGGAACCGCTCGAAGAGTTGTCGCACCTCGCCGGCGGCGGGGCCGCCGTGGTCGATGATTCCGGCCACCGCGTTGTCATGGGTTTGCAGTTCGGCGGTGACCGTGGCCAGGTTGGCCGCCCATGCCTGGATCGCATCGGAGGTATCGGTCTGCGAGTCGAGCACCGGCTGGGACTGGTCGATCAGCGACGTCAGTGAGTCGAGGTTGGCGCGGGCGTCGATCGACAGCCGGGTGGAGGCCCTGACCAGCCGGGCCAGTTCTGGGCCCAGCCCGCCGACGGCGGTGTATGCCTCGTCTACGGCGGTGTTGAGGTTATCCCGCGGTATCGCCCGCAAGCCGGTGTTGACGGCGGTGAGCAGCTTGTTGATGTCAGGTGGCACGGAGGCGTCCCGCAGCGGGATGACGTCGCCGTTCTTTAGCGGCGGTGCGGTGTCACTGCGGGGCAGCAGGTCGACATATTGTTCACCGATCGCCGACTGGCTGTGTACCTCAGCTTTGACGTCGGAGGGGATGTCGATGCCGGATTTGAGCGACAGCACCGCGGCCACACCGGTGTCGGTGAGGTGCACCGACTGCACCCGCCCCACTTCGGTGCCGCGGTAGGTGACGTTGCCGGTCGCATACAGCCCGCCGGTCTGCGGCAATTCCATCGTCACCGTGTACCGGCCGACACCGAAGAGCTTGGCCGGCAGCTTCATGACGTGCAGCGTCATCAACGAGATCACGACGACGGCAAGCACCGTCAAGATGGCCAGCTGAACCTTCACGCGTTTGTGCAAATACATTTAGCGTCCCTGGTCCCAGCGGTACGGAATGATCAGCGGGTTGGATTGGGTGTAGGGGCTCGGGAGTTGCCCGATGGTGCGGCCCCATTGCAGCTCCAGCTCGGTGAGGTTGCCCTCCCAGCGCGTACCGGTGAAGAGCGCAGAGTCGATGCGGCTGAGCGTGAGGTCAACGATCAGGCTGAGGTTGCCGTAGTCGCCGCGCATCCACTTCTCGACGGTTTCGTTGGGGAACGGATAGGTCGTGTAGAGGCTGAGCGCACGTGTCAGGCTGGGGCCGGCGTTGGCCAGCGCTTCCAACACCGGCCCGATGTCCTTGAGTTCCTTGACCAGATTTTCTTTGGTCTGGTTGACCGTGTCGACGGTCAGTGCGCTGAACTTGCCGAGCTGATCGGCGGCCTCGATGAGGTTGTCCCGCTCGCTGTTGAGCTCGGCCAGCGCATCGGGGATTTTGCGCAGCGCGGTGTCGAGAACGGGTTTGTTGTCGGCGAACTTGCCGACCAGGGTGTTGAGGCTGTCCGTGGCCGCGATGATGTCACCGGTCTGGTCATTGGTGAGGGTGGCGAATTTGTCGAGTTGCTCGATCATGCTGCGCAGGTCGTGTTCACGCCCCCGGAACGCGGTGGAAAACGCCCGGGTGATGTCCTGGACTTGGCCCAGTCCGCCGCCGTTGAGCAGCATGGAGATCGCGGCCAGGGTCTGTTCGGTGGTCGGGTAGGCTCCCCCGCGCGCCAACGGGATCAGCGATCCGTCACGCAGTTTGCCGTCCGGTGGCGCGTCCGCTGGCGGGGCGAGCTCGACGTGCAGCGAACCCAGCAGGCTGGTTTGGCCGAGCTTGGCGGTCGCGTTGGCGGGCAGGTCGACGTCGCCGTTGAGCCGCATGCTCACCAGGGCATGCCAGCCTTGACGCTCGATTCTCGTCACGGTGCCGACGGTCACGTCACCGACCTGCACGCGGGAGTTCGGTTGGATATTGCTGACCTCGGGCATCTGCGCCTGCACGACGAAGGAACCCGGCCCGGCGCCCTCGGTGCCGGGCAGTGCAAGCGAGTTCAGCCCGCGCCAGCCGCAGCCGGGCAGCCCGGCCAGCGTGAGGATGATGAGCAGTTTCACCGCGACGCGGGAGGATTGTCGCGCTGTCATGAGCCGCCTCCGGGGGGGACCATGAGGCCGGGGAGGCCATCGGATGGGTTGGTGGTGACCGGCGTGGGCGGCGCGGCGGCATCCGGCGCAGCAGCCTCGGCGGCCAGCGGCGCAGGCTCGGGCGGGTGGGGCGCGGCCGCCTCGACGGGGGGCGGCACGTAGTCGGGTCGCATCCAGTCCTCGCTGTAGGTGACCTCGTTGGGCCGTGCCGATGCCCCGACGATGAGGTTTTCGCCCAGTGGCGGGAAGTTGTACTGGCGGTTCTTCACGATCGGTGCGAGGTACTGCACGCACAGTTTCGCCGCCTGTTCGGCGCCGAGACGGGAGGCCGCTTGGATCGCGCCGCACAGGAAACTGATCGGGTCGGCGAAGTTGTTGACCGCGATGGCGCCGGTCATCGTACCGCCGGCCGGTTCGTAGATGAAGATGAAGTTCTGCAGCGTCGAGGGCAGGATGTGCAGGGTTTGTTTGATGTCGTCGAGGCTGTCGACCATCGCCGTGGTGACCGAGGCCAACTTGTCCGAGGTGGTGCCCAGCGCATCGCGATTCTCCGCAACGAAACTCTGCACATCGGCGACCACGTCGTTGAGCATCCCGGCCGCCCGACCGACCTTGTCCGGATCGTCGGCCAACAACCCTGTGACGGCGGCCAGGTTCTCATTGAGCTGTCCGAGCAGGCCACTGCTGTCGTGCAACGCCGACACCAGCGTCGCCAGGTTTTTCAGGGTGGAGAAGATGTCGTCGCTGTGGTCGCCGAGGGCCGACAACGCCTGCGACAGTTTGACGACGGTGTCGCGGATGTTCGCACCTTGGCCGCGCAGGTTGGCGGCCGCGGTGTTGATGAACGCGCCCAGCGTGCTGACGCCTCCGGGCTGGGTGGGCCGCAGCAGTTCGGTCAGCCGCTCAACCTGCGCCCGGAAGTCGTCCCACTCGACCGGGACCGCGGTGCGGTCCTGCGGGATCACCGCGCCGTCGCGCATCACGGGTCCGCCGGTGTAGGCGGGGGTCAGCTGGATGGCGCGCCCGGTCACCAGTTGAGGCGACAGGATGACCGCCTTGGCGTCGGCGGGAACCGAATATTTGCGGTCGATCCAGAAGGTGACCTTGACCCGCTGCGGCTGCGGTTCGATCGTGGCGACGCGCCCGACGGGCACACCCAGGATCCGCACATCGTCGCCGGCGAACAGGCCGTTGCTGTTCTGGAAGAAGGCGACCACCGTGGTCTTGGCCGCCGCGCCGGTGCGGCCGAGGGCGACGAATAGCCCGCTGACGAGCACCGCCACGAGGACGGTCGCGGCGGCTGCGCGGATGAGACGCGCCCTGGTCATGGCTGTCCTCCGGGTTGTGCGGGCACCTCACCCGGTGCTGGCACGTAGACCGGGGAGGGTGTCGGCTCGGGTGTGTTTTGCACGCCGGGCGGCGGCGGTGCGGGCGGTCCGGGCGGGGGTCCACCTGGCGGCGGGGCCGGCGGGGGCTCCCGGTACGGATAGCGCGGATCACCCGGCTTGCCCGTGATCGCGTCGGGCAGCGTCAATCTGGGTTCGCCGCCCTGCCCGGTCCGCGGGTAGGGCACCGGCAGCGCCGGGGTTGCGGGCTGGCCGGTGGGGGGGTCGATACGCTCGGAGGGCAGCACGGTGGCCGGGTCGAGCCCGAGATCGGAGAACGCAGCGTCGACGAAGGGCTGCACGAACTGGCCCGGGAGCAGGTTCGCCAGGTATGCCTTGAAGAACGGCCCCGATGAGACGGCTTCGCCCAGCGAAAGCGCGTAGGCGTTGAGCCGCTTGATCGCATCCTGGATGCGCTCTTTGCGGTTATCCACGATGGCCAGCACCCCGTTGAGCTTCTCCAGCGCCGGCCGCAGTTGCTGCCGGTTCTCGGCGATGAACCCCTTCAGTTGCTGGGCGACCGCCGAGATGTTGTTCCAGATCTGATCGATTGCGCTGCTTTGGGTTCGGAGCTCAACCAACAGGGCATTGGTGCTCTTGACCAGGGTGACGATCTGATCGGTGCGCTGGGCCAGTACCGTTGTGGCTTTTCTGGCGTTGGCGAGCAGGTTGCGCAGTTGCGCGTCGCGTTCGTTGAGTGTCTGGGAGAACCGGGCAACCCCTTGCACCGCGTTCCTCAGCTCTGGTGCGGTGCCGGAAAAAGTCTGCGCCAGGGTGGCCAGCGAGTCCGACAGCTGGTCGGTGTTCAGCCCGCTGATCGTGGTGGCCAGGTCGCCGAGGGCGTCGGGCAGCTGGTAGGGCGACACCGTCCGCTCGATCGGGATGGTGGTGGTGAGCTCGCCGTCCCCGCGGGATATGACGTCGAGCACCTTGCTGCCCAGCAGGCTCTTGGTCTTTATCGCCGCCTCGGTGCGATCGCCCAGAAAGATCTTCCTGTCGACGCTGAACGTGACGAGCACGCGTGCCCCGTCGAGTTCCATGCTGGACACTTTTCCCGCGGGAAAACCGGAGACATCGACCGAGGCACCGGTGTGCAGCCCGCCGGCGTCGGCGAAATAGGCCGAATACTCGTTGGCCTGGTTCAGGAAGGGGAGTTTCTGGAAGTTGAGCGCGGCAAGGACGATGGCCGCGACGGCTGCGACGCCGATGGCCCCGATCAGCGGGGTATTGCGTTCGGAGAAGGATTTCATTTCGGCGCACACCGCCCCGTGCTTTGTCCGGCCACCTTGACATACACCGGCTGCCCGCCCTTTCCGTTGAGCTTCAGGATCAAGTCGCACAGGTAGAAGCTGAAGAAGTCGCCGTAAATCCCTTGCCGCGCCAGCGCCTTGTACTTGTCTGGCAGCGTATTTAGGAGGTTGTCGAAGTAGTCGTGATCGGCGACCACGATCCCAGCGGCGCGGTCGGTCTCGTGCACAACTTTCTGGAACGGCTCCCTGACCTGCGTGAGCAGATCGGCCACCGAACCGGCGGCCGCGTTGGTGTGGGCCACTGCGTTAGCGATGTCCTTCTTGCGGCCGGCCAGCCCGTCGATCAGGCCCGACAGCGAGGTGACCGCCTTGTCGAGCTGGTCTGACTGGTCACCCAGTGACCCCAGCACCACGTTGAGGTTGGTGATGACCTGCCCGAACAGCTGATCGCGGTCCGCCAGTGTGTTGGTCAATACCGCGGCCTGGTTCAGAAATGATCCGATCGCGGAGCCTTCGCCCTGAAACGCTTGGATCAGCTGGCCGGTGAGGGCGTTGACCTGATCTGGGTCCAGCGCGCGAAACAGCGGCCGGAAGCCGCCGATCACCGCATCGAGGTCCAGCGCGGGTTCGGTGCGGGCCAGCGGAATCATGTCACCGGGCTGCAATGTCTTGACCCCCCCGGCGCCTTCCTCAAGTGCTAGGTAGCGGTCGCCGAACAGGTTGTCGTACCTGATCACCGCGCGGCTTCCCTCGGTCAGGACGACCGAGTTCTCGGCGGAGAATTCGACTCGTACGGTGGAGTCCCGGTTCACCGAGATGCTGCGCACCTTGCCGACCTCCACCCCGGCGATGCGGACGAGGCTGCCCTTTCTCATATTGGACACGTTGCTGAACTGGGCGAAGTAGGTCTTGCCCACGTCGAACCGGAATTCCGCGAAGACCGCCAGCAGGGCGAACGTGCCGAGGGCACAAACCGACAGGAAGACGGCCAGGCGCCAAATGGTGCCCTTCAGCTGTTTGCTCACACTCTCTCCTGTTCCCTGTCGTTCACGGTCGGGTCACCCGGGCGGCGGCACGGGAGCCGGTATGGCCGCGGTCGGGGCCGTGCCTGGTGTCGGTGGTGGCGGCGGCGGGGGTGGCACCCCGGGCCACAGGGGTGTTCCGCCCGGTCCGTACAGCGGCGCCCCGTAGGGCGGCGCCCCCGGGTAGGGAACCGGGCCGGGCGCCGGCCCGGGCAGGCAGGGCCGGATGCTCGGGGGTTCCGGGACGGCGCGGGTGACCGGGAAGAAGTCGACCCAGCAGGGGTGTCCGATGCCGGGGTTGGGCCGCCAGTCCAGGCCTGTCCCCCAGCCGACGTTGGTGATCAACTGTCGCACCGGCCAGTTCTTGGTCGGGTCGGGCATCGAGCCGCATCCCGGCTTTCCGCCGGGGCCGCCCTTGGCGGCGACGATGGGCAGATTGTCCGGATAGAGAAACGGGTCGTTACCGAACATGAGCGCCGCATCGAACTGGGCCGACCGCCCGTCGGCACCCGCCCACGCCGTGTAGCCGCCGTTGTTGAGGTACCACGTCGCGCCCTGCAGCGCACAGGCGTAACTGGGACTGTACTGCAGCAGCAGGTCCGTCGTCGGCTGGAGAACCTCCACCGACCGGACGAGATTGTCTTTGCTCGCACCGAGCAGGTTGATCCCGGCGGTGGACATGCCGGTGACGTTGAGCAGCAACGCGTCCAGCGCTTCTGCGTGATCCACGATGGTCGTGCTGGTGGTGCTGGCCGCATTCAGAACCGCCACGATGTCCTCTGCGGCACTGCTGTAGGTGTCGTTGAAGCTCTTGAACGAGCGCCAGTCTTGGCGGAGGGTGTCGCTGCGGGCGTTGAGCGCCAGCAACACCTGGTTGAGGTCGGTGGTGGCCTCACCGATGCGTTCGCCTTGTCCGCGCACGGCCTCTGCCACCGCGGTCAGCACGGCGTTCAACTTGGCCGGGTCGATAACCCCGATCAAATCGACGATGTTCTCGAACACGGTGTTGATCTCCGTGGCGACGTTGATCGAGCGCAGCACCGCGCCGGCGGCAAGCCGCTGGACACTCGGGTGCTCCGGCGGGATCAGCTCGACGAACTTGGCGCCGAACGCCGTGGTGGCGTTGATCTGCGCCTCGACGTTGGCGGGGATGTACCGGATTTGATCCGGCTCAATCTCCAACGTGAGGCTCACGGAGTTCTTGCCAGCGGTGATCTGGGCGACGCGGCCGACCTGAACACCGCGCATCTTCACTTTCGCGCCGGTCTCCATCACCACACCCGCGCGATCAGACGTCAGCGTCACCGGCACAAAGGACCTGAAGGTGCCGGCAAAGGTGCTCGAAGTCACGAAGACAAACGCGGCGATCGCCACAAACAGAATCAGCGTCCACCACGCGGAGTGGAACCGGTTCTCACCCGGCCTGGGATTCATCCCCGGTCACCCCGCCAGGTTGAAATTGCCGGACTGGCCGTAGATAGCCAGCGAGACGAATACGATTTCCACCGCCGCGACCACCATGGAGGTGCGCACCGCACGCCCCACGGCCTCCCCGACACCGGCGGGACCGCCGGTTGCGGTGTACCCGTAGTAGGTGTGCACCAGAAGGATCACCACCGTCATCGCGACCGCTTGAAAGAACGACCAGATCAGGTCGGTGGGATTGAGGAATGTGTTGAAGTAGTGGTCGTACACGCCCGAGCCCTGCCCATAAATCGCCGTGGTGCCGGTGCGCGCGGCGAGAAACGCCATCATCACCGCCACGCAGTACAGCGGAATCACCACGATGACACCGGCCAATACCCGGGTGGAGGCCAGATAGGCGACGGTGCGAACACCGAGCACCTCGAGCGCGTCGATCTCCTCGTTGATGCGCATCGCTCCGATCTGAGCGGTGGCGCCGGCGCCAATGGTGGCCGAAAGCGCCACCGCGGTGGTGCCCGGCACGATGAGCCGGACGTTGAAGAAGGCCGAGGCAAACCCCGTCAACGCCTCCACCCCGACGGACGCAAACTGGTTGTAGCCCTGCACCGCGACCAACGCGCCAGTGGTCATCGTCAAGAAGCCAACGATCGCGACCGTGCCCCCCACCACGGCCAATGCCCCAGAGCCCAAACCCATCTGGGCGATGAGCCGCAGCAGTTCGGTCCTGCAGTGGACAACGGCGTCCGGGATGGAACTCAGGGTCGTGACGTAGAACCGTGTCTGTGCGCCGATGCTGTTCCACCCGGCGATCAGCGACTCGAGGGCGCGCCGAAGCCCCGGGTGCAAACTCGAGACGACACTGCTGCTCATGGATCGCCCTTACTGCACCGTGAACTGGATGCCGACGGCAGTGACGATGACGTTGATGGCGAACAGCACCATAAAGGTGAACACCACGGTTTCGTTCACCGCATTGCCCACACCGGCCGGGCCGCCGCCCACCGAAATGCCCTTGTAGCACGCGATAAGCCCGGCCGCCAGCCCGAACAGCATCGCCTTGGTCAACGAGACGACAACATCGGCGGCGCCGGTGAGCACCGTTAGCCCCGCGACGAACGCACCCGGTGAGACGTGCTGGATGCTGACGACGAAGAAAAACGCCCCAGTCAGGCCCACCAAGATCACCGTGGAGGCCAGGGCCAACGACACCGTGGTGGCGGCGAGCACCCGAGGAACCACCAGCGCTTGGATCGGGTTGATGCCCATCACCCGCAGCGCGTCGACCTCCTCGCGAATCGTCCGCGCACCCAGATCCGCACACATCGCGGTGGCGCCCGCGCCGGACACCACCAGAACCGTCACGATCGGGCCGATCTGGTTCACTGTCCCGATCGCGGCGCCGGTGCCGGAGAAATCCGCCGCTCCGAACTCGGTCAGCAGAATGCTGAAGATGAACACCAACAGCACCGAGTACGGCAGCGTCAACATCAGTGCCGGCAGCATCGACACCCGCGCCACAAACCAGGTTTGACTCAGGTACTCACGCCACGCGAACGGCGGGCGGAACATCTGCACAAACGTGTCTAGCGACATCGCAAAGAAGTCGCCGACACCGCGCATCGGGGTCAATAGAACGCGCGACGCCATCACGACGGGTTCCCGCTGACCACGCCCTCCGACCGCCGCTGACGGCCGGCTGGGCCGCTGAGCGTTGCGTGAATGACCAGTAGCTCAGGTGTGCGCGTCACAGCCAGCACCGTCATCAGACCACCTCCGTTCTTTCGCACGTCCCCGGCACACCGATTTCTGGTAAGCATTGGCGATACTATAGAGGACGTTGTGATTGCCGTCACCCCCCTTTGCATCGTTGCCAGAGATTGCCCGCCCATGCTGTGTTGCATGAGATACCGCTGGCCAGCCTTTCGGCTTGCGCGCACCTGCCCGCCACCGGCGCCTTCCACCGGTTCGGTCCCGGCGAACTAGACCGGAGCCGAGTTGCGCAGCCCGCGCCAACCGGACTCAGGAGAAGCAACAGCGTGTCCGTGGTGCAGAGACGGATTAGGAGGAGGGCAGCACATACGACGTGACGACATCCGCAATTCCGCTCGGTGGGCGAGCCGAAAACCATGAAGCCGCCGATACCACTGCATCGCCTATGGGTCGCTTCTAGGTGGCGCGCCTGAGCGGCGAGCGCCGCGGTCTTCCCAGGAAACTGGCGGCCAGGGATCCTGTTGAGTTTGCTGCGAGTAAGCTGCGGGAGAATGGGGGCCGAGCTATACATATGGATCATCATGAGGATAGAATGGGGAGGGCGGCCTGGCTGCGATCCTGTCGCAACGCCACTTCCCGGTCCGTACGGTTGGTGTACGCGTGCGAGCCGGCGAGACCGGACAGTCGCCACCGGATAGTGAAAGGTTAGTAACATCATCGGGTCGATTTGCGACTGGAGGAGCGGATGACAGGGCGGAGCTTTGTGGTCGGGGTGGGAATGGTGCCGTTCGCCACCCCGAGCAACAGTGATCCCTACGACGTGATGGCAGAAGGCGCTGTCAAAGCCGCGCTGGCCGATGCCGGTGTGGATCTCGCCGACGTGCAGCAGGCCTATGCCGGTTATGTCTACGGCGATTCGACGTGTGGACAGAATGCGCTGTATCGAGTCGGGATGACGGGCGTGCCGGTGGTCAACGTGAACAACAACTGCGCCACGGGCTCCTCGGCGTTGTGGCTAGCTCGCCAGGCGGTGGCCGGTGGTGCTGCAGACTGCGTCCTCGCGTTCGGGTTCGAGCAGATGCAACGTGGCGCGCTGAAGTCGCACTGGGATGATCGGCCGACACCCTTCGCGCGGTTCGCCGAGGCCGCCAGCGGAGCGCAAGACTGCCCCGACGGGGTACCCATGCCGGCACTGTGGTTCGGCGGCGCGGGCGCCCAGTACGCCGACCGGTTCGGAATCCGTCCGGAGACCTTCGCCAAGATCGCGGTGAAGGCGCGCCGACACGCGGCCAATAACCCCTACGCGGTGTTCCGTGATCCCCTGACAGTGGAAGAGGTGCTGGCCTCCCCGCATATCTATGGCCCATTGACCCGGTTGCAGTGTTGCCCGCCCACCTGCGGAGCGGCGGCCGCGGTGCTGTGCAGCGAGGAGTTCGCCCGCCGCCGCGGCCTCGACACCACGGTCGCTATCGCCGCGCAGGCGTTGACCACCGACACCGACACCAGCTTCGCCGACGCCGACATGGCCAAGCTGGTGGGCTATGACATGGCGCAGTCGGCGGCACGGCAGGTCTACGAACAAGCCGGGGTCGACCCCATCGACATCCGGGTCGTCGAATTGCACGACTGCTTCACCACCAATGAACTGCTGACCTATGAGGCGCTCGGGCTCACCCCAGAGGGCACCGCGGAAAGATTCATCACCGACGACGACAACACCTACGGCGGCCAGGTCGTGACCAACCCCTCCGGCGGGCTGCTCTCCAAAGGGCATCCTCTGGGGGCAACGGGCCTCGCCCAGTGTGCCGAGCTGGTGTGGCAGCTCCGAGGCCAGGCCGCAGAGCGGCAGGTGGAGGACGTCAACCTCGCGCTGCAACACAACATCGGTCTCGGCGGGGCCGCGGTCGTCACGCTCTACGAGAAAACACGTTGACATGCCCCGGTAGTGAGGCGGTATTACGAAAGAAGCGTTGCCCGAGATGACCATGACGATCGACGCCGGCAGGCTCCGCTTTCTGCGCCAAAGTTACCGGACAGGCCGATCCCGTCTACTTCGACCACGGCGCCGCCCGCGCCCTCCGACTGAGGGTTCAGCCGCCTTTTCTGGTGGCAATCAATCTCGAACAGCCGGTTAGTGATCATCGCAGGCGACATGCCCCATATCAGCATGCGTTGACCTGGGACCGCATTGAAGTCACACATCGATTGCTGTTCGCGCACCGTTCAGGGACCGCAGTTCATGCCCGAGCGCAGCAGACATTTCGCTACCGTTTTTTTCAGCGCTCGGCCCTAGCCCTCGTCACGTTCGTGGTTAGCTGCGGAAGGAAACCGCGGAGGGCGGCGATCTTTGATGGCGGACGCGCCCTCAATCACATCTACGTCGAAGAAATTCAGCATCTCAAGCGCCAGTGAAGCCTCGAAAATCGGACCCGCGTTTCGCACCCAGTGGTTCAACGCCCGTTTGGTCCACCTAACGGCGTGCTGCGGGCCACCAGCCAGCTTTTGAGCCACTTCAAGGGCGGTGGGCAGGACTTCCTCGGGCGGACGGCACAGGCTGACCAAGCCGATTCGCTCGGCCTCTTTCCCGTCAATGAAATCTGCGGTCAGCAAATAATACTTGGCCTTGGCAAGGCCACACAGAATGGGCCAGACGATTGCGGCATGGTCGCCGGCGCCAACCCCGAGTCGTAGATGGCCGTCAGTCAGCTGCGCGTCCTCGGCTATCACCGAAACGTCAGCCATCAAAGCTACCGCCAGTCCCGCACCGACGGCCACCCCATTGATCGCCGAGATGATTGGTTTGTCGCAATTCGCGATGTTGTAGACGATGTCGCGTGCCTCGGCCATTGTCTCGACGATCTGCGAGAAGTCGTTTGCCTGATCGAGCACCATGTCGAGGTCACCCCCCGCGCAAAAAGCCTTGCCAGCGCCCGTGACAACGGCGACCCGAGTTTGCGAGTCAGTGCCGACGTCGAGCCACACCTTGCCCAACTCCCAGTGCAACCGCTTGTTGGCGGCATTGAGCCGGTCGGGCCGATTGATGGTGACTTGCAGAACGCCCTCGCTGGGGCGGTCGAACGTGAGGTGCTGGTACTGGTCATAGCTGCTCATCGAGTCTCTCCTTGATCAGACAGTAGGCGCCGCGCACGGAGACCGTCGAGGTTGAAAGTGAGTAGGGACCGCGCGGAAAGTCCGTGTTCGGTGTGACAGTCGACGGCGACGGTGGCTGTCCGCGCGGTGTCGCGTTGGTTCACTGCCAGCACCCGCCCGTCGGTCCGCAGCGTATCGCCAGCGCACACCGGGGCCATCATCTGCAACTGCCGACGAGCAAGCCATGCCTGCGGGCCGGCCCACGCCTTGCCGATCCGGTCCACCAACCCGTGGAAGAACATCGTGTTCAGGTAGACATCGCGGGCACCCTGCTCTTTGGCGTAGGCCTGGTCGTGGTGACCACGGAAGAAGTCGCGGGTGGCGGCCGCGTTTAGTACGCACCGCGTGACGGTGACCGGCATCGTCACCTCAGGCAACACCTCGACGGGCTCAGCGCGGGGTTGTTCGGCCGGGCCCGGTCGTCGTTGAGGGGTTCCGCCCGCCCCAACAACGTAGCGGAACAGCACGTTGTCGTTGGTCGCCACCAGGGTGCCATTCTGGTTGCGGCATTCACTGCGCGTGGTCACGAAGTGCCCGACACCCAGTGCGGTTCGTTTCTCTGCCGAGATCGATTCCACCCGCTCGGTGGAGATGAGCCGGTCCCCGACCCGCATCGGGGCGAAAAACCGGCTGTCTGTCGAGACGTTGATCAGCGTGGTACCCGGCAGCGGCACCTCCAGCGCGAGCACCGGCGCGTGTTCGGGCTTGCGCCGCGGGTTCCACGGCAGCGGGAACGCCCACACCATGAGCATGCCCGGCGGCGAGATCCGAGCCCCGTATCTCGTCGTCGCGGCCTCAGTATCCCAGTAATTCTCGTCAGCATCCTCTATCAGGGCACAGAAGTAGGCGATTTGGGCTTCGTTGACCGCGAACGGCGACCGACTGGTTACTTCGCGGCCCACCCAGACGGCCGCTTCTTCGGCCGGCCCGGTGACCACGTAGCTGAGCGCGTCGGCGTAATTAACGCCCATCAGCGTGCGGACCCGATCGGGCGGAACTGCGGAATCGCGAGTTCGCCCCGCGGTTCGAACGTGACCTCGACCGGTGTGCCGACCTCAACGTCCTCCGGCGAACAGTCGACCACGTTGGCCATCATTCGCGGGCCTTCCGACAATTCGATGACGGCCAGCACGTAGGGCACCGCGAAGGCCGGCGACGGGGGCTGGTAGACCACGGTGTAGGTGAGCACCGTCCCTCGCCCCGAGGGTTGTTCCCACGTCAGATCGGTTCCCCAGCAATACGGACACCATCGGCGAGGATGGTGGTGAAACCGGCCGCAGGCGCGGCATCGTGGCAGCACGAACCGGCCCGCGGCCGCTTCCTGCCAGTAGACCGCCGTGCTCGCGGTCAGCGCGGGAACCGGTGGGGTTGTCATGGTGTCCTTCCCAGCAGGACCGTCGAGTGGTCGGCCATCACGCCGCCGTAGGTGTGAACCAGCGCGATCTCGGCGTCCACTTGGCGGCCTTCGGCTTGGCCCATCACTTGACGTGCCCCCTCGACGAGCATCGACATGCCCGAAGCGTCGCCGGTGTGCCCGAACGACAGCAACCCACCGTAGGTGTTGATCGGCAGATCGCCGCCCGGGGCGCCGCGACCGTCCAGGAAGAAGTGGCCTCCTTTGCCCGGCTCGACCAGGCCGGTCTCCTCCACCAGCAAGATCGGGTTGATGGTGAACGCGTCGTAGAGTTCGGCGAGGTCCACATCGGACGGAGACACGCCCGCCATGTCGAATGCGGCGCGCGCCGAAACGCCGGCGCCCATCGTGGCGAAGTCGCTTGCGTGGCTGATGTTGCCGTGGTCGTGGAACTCCCCAAAGCCGAGCAGATATGCGGGCTGTTCGGTGAGTTCGCGAGCCCGCTCACCGCTCGTGACCAGGAACGCCGCGCCTCCCTCGCAGGGCACCGAGCAGTCCAGCAGGTTGAACGGCCACGCGATCGGGCGTGAATCCAGCACCATCTCGATGGTGAGCGGGCCGGCGTCACGCATCAGGGCGTCGGGGTGTCGCAGCGCCCAGTCGCGGCTGCAAACCGCAACCGCCGCCAGGGCGTCCCGCGATGTACCACGTTCGGCCATGTGCCGGGTGGCCGCCAGCGCGTAAAGCGCCGGAATGAAGCTGCCATAGGGATACTCGAAGTCGGGGTGGCTGATCATGCGTGCCATGGCGTCTGCGCCGCCCGCGCCCACCTTGGGAAACTTGCCCGCCCCGACGCACAGCACCGAGTCCGCAAGGCCCGCGCCGATCGCCAGCGCTGCACGCGAGAGCATGATCGTGTAGGTCGCGCCGCCCGCGTTGATCGTCTCGCAGAACCGTGGACGAATCCCCAGGGCGTCGTTGAGCCGCTCATGGACGAAGATATCAGCGCCATGCCCCGCGGCCATGCCCGCCGGGCACACCAGCAGACCATCGACGTCGTCGGGCCCAACCTGAGCGCCTTCCAAGAACCGGCGCAGCACCAATTCCGGCATGCCCGCCCCGTCCTCGTCGGGATATCGCCCTGGGCGCAGTTCCTCGACCGCCGCGATGGCGGGACGGCCGGCAAGGGCACGCGAACTCATGACAACCTCGCAATCGTTCAGATACCAATACGTCGCCAGCCCGTACAAGAACCCGTCGAACGTCATCAAAGCGGCCGTCGCCGATGCGCTCACCAGGAATCGCCCCCGACGTCAGTAGGACTTGGGTAGGCCCAGGCTGTGCTGGGCGACGAAATTGAGGATCATCTCCCGGCTGATCGGCGCGGTGCGCATCAGCCGCGCCGGCCCCCACAGCGTTGCCAACCCGTATTCGGTGGCCATCCCATTGCCCCCGTGTGTCTGGATCGCCTGATCCAACGCCAGGATCCCCGCCTCCGCCGCGGCGTACTTCGCCATGTTGGCGGCCTCTCCCGCACCAGAATTCCCGGCGTCATGCAACTCGGCCGCCCGCTGGGTCATCAGCCGCGCCAGTTCGACCTGAATCTTGGCATGCGCCAGCGGATGCGCCACGCCCTGATGCGCGCCGATCGGGGTATTCCAGACCTGGCGTTCCCTGGCGTAAGCGCACGCCTTGTCCAGCGCGTAGCGGCCGATCCCGGTGCTCAACGCCGCGCCCATGATCCGCTCCGGGTTCAGCCCCATAAACACCTGTCGCAGCCCCTCGTCCTGCTCCCCGACCAGGTTTTCGGCGGGCACCCGCACGTCGTCGAAAAACAGCGTGAATTGCTTCTCGGGGGTGACTGCCTGCACCGGGATGAGTGTCTTCTGGAGCCCGGCAGCGTCGGTGGGCACCACCACCAGCGACAGCTGCCCCCGACCCCGCTCGTCGGTGCCGGTCCGGGTCACCACCAGGACCGCCTGGGCCTCATCGACCCCGGAAATGTAGTACTTGGTGCCGCGCAGCACCCACTCGTCGCCGTCACGCGTCGCGGTCGTGGCGATGTTGTGCGAATTAGAACCCGCATCCGGTTCGGTGATCGCAAACGCCATGATCATGTCACCACTGGCGATCCCGGGCAGCCACCGCTGCTTTTGTTCCTCGCTGCCAAACGCCTGAATTATCGTGCCGCAGATCGCCGGTGATACCACCGTCATCAACAGCGGACAACCCGCCGCGGCCAACTCCTCACCCACCGCGTGCAGCTCGTAGATACCCCCACCCCCACCGCCGTACTCCTCGGCAATGTTCACTCCCAAAAACCCCTGCTTGCCGATCTCCCGCCACAGCTCTGTGGACTTCTCCCCCGCCAACGACTTGCTCAGGTAGTACTCATGGCCATACGAACGCGCAATCGCCGCCACCGCCGCCCGCAAATCCCGTCGCTCGTCACTTTCGCAAAGCTCCATCCCAACACACCTTTCCTGTCAACTGAGCATTACCGGCGGTCCAACGACCCGGTGAACGACGTTGCAGCCGCAACCCGTCGGCGTCGACTGCACAGTCTGCCGACCGACCGACCGACCGATCGGCCCGGCGATGCGGCGCGGAGCATTCAGCCCACGATCACACGTTATCGGCCATTAACATCCGGGCGCAAGCCACCATATGGGAGCGTCCGCCGCCAGCGTTGTCTCCGACGCGTCCCAAGGCAAGCGATTGACGGTTAGGTCTGGAAATATCCTTGGTGCTGGTCGCGTAGCACATTCTTTTGCACTTTGCCCGTCGCGGTGCGGGGCATCTTGTCGGTGAAGATCACCGCCTTCGGGACCTTGAACCCCGACAACCGGCGGCGCGCCGCAGCCAGCACGTCATCCTCGGTGAGCTCGGCACCCGGTTTGGGGGTGACGATCGCCACGATCGCCTCGGTCCATCGCTGGTGCGGCAATCCGACCACGACCACCTCCTGGATTCGGGGCTCCCCGTCGTAGAGCGCCTTTTCGACCTCGATGGAGGCCACGTTCTCACCGCCGGTCTTGATCACGTCCTTCTTGCGGTCGGCGAACCACAGCAGTCCGTCGGCATCGAAGCGTCCGATGTCGCCGGAATGAAACCAACCGTGCGCGAACGCCTCGGCGGTGGCCTCTGGGTTGCGCAGGTAACCCTCCATTGCGTGCGGGCCGCGATAGACGATCTCGCCAGCCTCACCAGGAGGGAGCAGATTGCCGGCGTCGTCCATGATCCCCACCTGAACATTGGGAACCGGCAGGCCGACGGAGCCCGCATGCGAGAGCTGATACTCAGGCGGAAAGACGGTCGTCAGCGGGTTCATCTCGGTCTGGCCAAAACCGAGCGCGAACTGACAGCCGAATACCTCCATGGCGATGCGTAGGTCGGTGTCGGGCATCGGCGCCATCGCATACAACGCCAGACGCAGGCTCGACAAGTCACGCTTGGCGATGTCGGGGTGGTCCATCATCGCCCGGTACATCATCGGCAGCCCGAAGATCTGGGTAACCCGTTCCGCCTCGATGGTCGCCATCAGCGCGCCAGGGTCGAACGCACGCATCAACACCGCGGTGCCGCCGACGTACATCAGCCCCGTGGTGAACCCGTTGAGCTGGGCGGTATGAAACAGCGGCATCATCACCGCTGACCGGTCCTGCTCGCTGAACCGCAACACCAGGGGGGCCGTGAGTGACTCGATGTAGACCGCGAGATGACTGCTCACCACCCCCTTTGGCGCCGACGTCGTTCCGCTGGTGTAGAGGTAGCTGATCGCGTCGCGGTCATCGACGAAGCATTCCGGTTCGGCGTCGGAGGCGTCGCCGACGAACTCGCTCATCGCCCGCCACCAATGCGAACCGGCGGATTCCCATTGTGTGCCGGTGCCAGGTGCGACGATCACATCGGTCACCTTGCGTTGTTCGAGGCGGTCTAACGCCGCCCCGACGAGTTCGGCCAGTTGGCTCTCCACAACCACCCCTTTGGTGTGGGAATGCTCAAGCACGTAGGCCGTCTCAGACGCGCCCCAAGCGAGGTTGATCGGGACACACACCACTCCGGTCTTGGCGCACGCGTAATAGGTGAGAAGGAACTCGATGCTGTTGCCGCAGGCCAGAGCGAGCGCGTCACCCCGCTGGTAGCCCGCGGTCGCCAGCGCGTTGGCCAGCCGATTCACCGCGGCGTTCAACGCACGATAGGTGAGCCGGCGCTCGCCGTCGACCACGGCTTCGTGCTCGGGGCGCCGCCACGCGGTGCGGGTGAGCATGTCCCCGACGTTGACGCGTGTCACAAGATTCTTCTGCAGATCCACCGCGGTCATCGGCGCTCTCCTTCCGCCATGGAAAGCAGCTAACGGGCGGTGCAGTCCCGATGAACTGGCGTCCGGCAGCTTGCGTGCAATCCGTGTACATAGTGTAATGATTATCCATAGTTATTTCGTTGAGTCTTGCGAATCCGGCCCGCGACGTAGCAATCGCTGGGTAGTGGCTGGGGGTCGAGTGGGCCGCGAAGCGGAACGCACCTCAAGACACGGATCAAGGGCGAAGGGCGGGGCTCATGCCAGGAGTAGACGGACGGGTGGCGATCGTCACTGGGGCGGGCCGCGGCCTCGGTCGCAGCCATGCTCTACGCCTGGCGGCGGGGGGCGCGCTGGTCGTCGCGAATGACCTTGGGGTGAGAAAAGAGGGGGGTGGCGCGAACGCTGCGGCGGCGCAGGACGTCGTGGCGGAGATCCGGGCCGCCGGCGGTGTCGCCGTGCCCGATGACCACGACATCGCTTCCGAGACCGGCGCGAAGGAGGCGGTCAAATCCGCGCTCGAGGCCTTCGGCCGGCTAGACATCGTAGTCAACAACGCGGGCATCCTGCGAGACGCGACGTTTCACAAGATGACTGTGCAGCAGTGGGAGGCCGTCCGCCAGGTGCACCTGGATGGAACCGCGTTTGTGACCCGCGCGGCTTGGCCCCATTTGCGCGAGCAACGCTACGGCAGGGTCGTCGTAACCTCTTCCGGCGCCGGCCTGTTCGGCAACTTCGGACAAGCCAACTACGCGGCCGCAAAGCTTGGTGTGGTCGGACTGATGCATACACTCGCACTGGAGGGTGCCCGCCATGGCATTCGGGTCAATGCCGTCGCCCCGGTCGCGCTGACCCGGATGACCGTCGGCCTGCTCGACGATGCCAGCGACCTCGACCCAGCCTGGGTATCGGCCGCCGTCGGTTGGTTATGCGCCGAGGAATGCGATCTGACGGCCGAGATCGTGCGGGTTCACGGTCGCCATTTCAGCCGCGTACGGATCGTCGAATCGCGCGGCGTGGACTTCCCGTCCCCACCGTCCGATGATCACCTCGCAGCCAGATGGGCGGAGATCGCCGACCTGTCTGGCGCACAGGAGGGTCAGGCGGCGGTCGCCACCGCACGCCATGCGGGCTCGGGATGAGTCGGCCAACGGCAATTGATACGCCGACACCGATTGTCAGCTGACAGGTTGTCAGCTGGCAGGTGAAACCCTGCGCGGCTGTCGCTTGATCGGCCTCGCCGTGTGAGGCAGTCGCTGCCCGGACGACGGTGACGGAGTTATCGCCGCAGCGCAAGGATTTCGGCGCGAACGATGCTTGTTCCAGGGCGAACAGACACCGGCATCGCCGAATCCGGTGCGGTTCACAGCCCTACTGCAGATCCGGTTCGACTGTCTTGCCGCCGACCGGGCTGGATGCCATTCGGCGATCGTGTCGTAGTCAGTTCACGACAGCAACTGACCCGGGACCAGCGGCCAGCTCGCGGGCGATGGCAACACCAGCAGTCAACAGGTGCTGCTTATGGCCGAAACCTTGGCACCGCCCGATCTCGCCCCTCAGCGCCGGCTGGGTCAACGCGGTCACGCAGACAGCTCGGTCGACCGCGTCGGCGACTCCGCGTCACGTTGGGTAGAGCCGCGCCAGCCGTAGCGTTCGCGGGCTCCGCGGCACGGGCGCTACTTCAAAATGTTGTGTTTATCTGATAATAGTTATACTTTATGATGGTCGATGGCGGTTCGTAGCTGGGAAATCGCGCTCATCTGGCGCCCCAACGCTGACGCCGCGGCTCCCGCGAACGAAAGGACGTGCCAATGACCACCCCGGCGCTCGACCAGCTCACCGACGCGCAACAGGAACTCGTCGAACGCGCCCACCTCATCGCCGGCACTGAGCTTCGCCCGCACGCCGCTGAGTGGGACCGCCGCCAGGAATTCCCGGAGCGCTCCTACCAGATCCTGCGCGAGAACGGCTTCACCGGGCTCACCGTGCCGACCGAGTACGGCGGTCGCGGCCTCGGGGTGTTCGAGGCCTGTCTAGTCCTCGAGGAGCTGGCGGTGGGCTGCATGGCCAGCGCGCTGACCATCCAGATGCAGCTCAACGGACCCCCGCGGGTGATCGCCCGGATGGGTAGCGAACAGCAGCGCCAGCAGTACCTGCCCGAGGTGGTCGACGGCACTCGGCGGTTCGCCGTCGCGATGACCGAGCCGCAGGCCGGATCGGACGGCACCGCGCTGGCCACGACACTAGCCCCCGATGGCGACGACTTTCGGCTCACCGGCGCCAAGTGCCACATCACCGGCGCGCTGCAGGCGCACACCTTTCTGGTGTTCTGTCGCGCGCCCGAGACCAACGGTCCCGACGGGATAGGCGCGGTGCTGGTGGACGCCGACGTCGAAGGCCTGGCGCCGATCGAAACCGAGGAGAAGATGGGCGGTCGCGGCGTGGCCGAGGGGGTGCTGCGGTTCACCGACGCCCCCGTGCGCCGCGATCAGGTGATCCTCGAACCGCGTCCCGGTTCCAAAGAGGGCGCCTCGTTTTTGATTCGCCAGTTCAATCCCGAGCGGTGCGGCAACGCCGCGATGTCGATCGGGGTCGCGCGCGCCGCCCTGGAGGACGCCGTCGAATACGCCAAGGAGCGTGAGCAGTTCGGCCGCCCGATCCTGGAGTTCCAGGGCATCCAGTGGAAGATCGCCGACATGGCAACCGAGCTGGATGCCGCGCGGTTGCTGCTATGGCGCGCCGCGCGCACCGATGTCGCCGGTTTCCCGGGTATCCGCGAGACCGCGATGGCCAAGCTGTACGCCAACGAGGCCGCGGTGCGGGTGTGCAACGAGGCGATCCAGCTGCTGGGGCACAAGGGATATCTCACCCGCTACCCGATGGAACGGTACTTCCGCGACGTGCGCGGAATGGGCATCGGCGGGGGCACCACCGAGATCCTGCGCAACATGATCGCCGCAGAGGTCACCGGCGTGCGCACCAGCCAGCGGCGGTGCTGAGTCGTGAATTTGGGGCTGAGCGCAAGCGCCGAGCACTACCGAGCCGGGCTCAAAGACTGGGTTGAAGCGAACCTGCCGCCACGGTGGCGTGACATCCCGGTCGGAACGGGCGACGACGAGTCCTACGTCGCGATGCGCCGGGAGTGGGGCCGGCGCCTGTTCGAGGCGGGATGGCTTGCCCCACATTGGCCCACGGAGTACGGCGGCCAAGGACTAGGGGTAGACGCACAGCTCGCGTTCGTCGAAACGCTGGTCGAAACCGGCGCGCCGGAGCCGATGAACACCAACGGCATGGGCATCTTCGCCCCCGCGCTGATGCGATTCGGCACCGACGAGCAGCGAAGACGGTATCTGCGCCCGATGCTGTGCCACGACGACATCTGGTGTCAGGGGTTCTCCGAACCCCAGGCCGGCAGCGACCTGGCGGCGGTGTCCACCCGGGCGGTTGCCAAGGCAGACCACTTGCTCGTATCAGGCCAGAAGGTGTGGACATCCTACGCACTGTTCGCGCAGCGGTGCTACCTACTGGTCAAGGTTGCCGACTCGCCCGGCCCGACGTTGGTCGTGGTGCACATGGACCGCCCCGGCATCACCGTCAGGCCGCTGCGCAATCTAACGGGCACCAGCGAGTTCTGCGAGGTGTTCTTCGATGACGTGGTCGTCGATGCGGCCGACGTGGTCGGCGGGATCGGCGACGGGTGGCCGGTCGCCACCTACGCCTTGGCTCGGGAACGCTCCAGCGCCTTGGCCCAGCGGTCACTGCAACTGTCGCGTGAACTGACGCGGATGCTGAGCGCGCTGGACGATGTCCATCGCGACGCGTGCGCCGAGAACGCCCTGGTCGACGCGTTCGTGCGCACCCGCGTGGTGGACAGCACAGTACGCCGGGTATTCGCGCTCGATGCTGATGCAGCCGAGCCAGGGATGCTCGCACCGATCGCGAAGGTTCTGTGGAGCGAAAGCCACCAGAAGCAACTGGCCACCCTGCTGGAGGCGGCCGGACCAGAAGTGGCTGCGGCCGGTGCCGGGTGGTCGGAATGGACCCGCTCGTTGTTGTTTGCCCGCGCCGAAACGATCTATGGCGGCACAAGCGAGATCCAGCGCAACCTGATCGCGAAGGCGCTCGGCCTGCCGAGCGACCGCCGGTGAAAGAGGGTGGAATGGACTACCGGATCGATGACGAACTGGCAATGCTGCGGGCCGCGCTGCGGGAGTTTCTCGAGGCGCGGATGCCCGACTTGATCCGGGAGCCCGCCCGGGACAACCGGGCAACGGCGTGGCGGGAGCTGGTGTCGGCCGGATGGTTGGAGCACTTCGGCGCGGCAACCGGAGAAACCGGGGCGCCGGCGGACTGGGTCGGCGGCGTGCACGTGGCCGAAGCGTTCGGCGCGGTCCCCGTGCCCGGACCGGTGGACGTGGTTGCCGGCTACCTGATGCCGCTGGCGAAGGCCGCCGGCATGAGCGGGCTGCTCGAACGACTGCACACCGGCAGCGTCATCACCGCGGCGCCCCCGGTTCCGGACATATCCGGGCGCGACGGGGTGCCGCAGTGGCGGCACCGGCGTCTGTGCGCCGTGCGTGAAGCGAACCGGATTCGGGTCAGCGGAGTGCTGGCGCGGGTTCCCGCCGCCGGCGACGCTCAGGCGGTGGTGGTGCCGGTCGACCTGGACGGCGTACCAGGGCTCGCGCTCGTGGGCTGTGACCAGGCGGGAGTCGAAGTCGGCGTGTCAGCCGGCGTGGACTTGCGTCGGCCCGTCGCAGATGTCCGCCTGCGCCGGACCCGCCTGGAGGCCGAAGCGCTGTACACCGACCCTGGCCTGTCGGCGCTTGAGGAGCGCTGCGCGACGCTGTACAGCCTGTTTCTCGATGCGGAGGCGGTCGGTGGCGGCGCCGAGGTGATCGCGCGCAGTGTGGACTACTGCACTACGAGAACGCAGTTCGGGCGGCCGATCGGGGCGTTCCAGGCGATCCGGCATCGGCTCGCCGACGCCGCCAGCGGCGTGGAGGGAGCCCGTTCACTCGTCTACCAGGCGGCCTGGAACGTCGCCGCGGGCGCGCCCGGCGCGATGTGCGACGTTCGGGCCAGCCGCCTGTGGGCCTCGGCGGCCTACCTCGCGGCCGCCGAGGCCGCCATCCAGTGTCATGGGGGTATGGGGTTCACCTGGGATCAGCGGCTGCACCTCTGGTATCGCGCCGCGGTTGCCGGTCGGGGCGCCGATACTGTGGTCGGGGCACGTTCAGCGCTCGCCGCACTGCTACGCGGCGACGAACGTCTTGTGCCATCCGCACCACACGGCAGGCTGGCCGCGGCGGGGAGGACGAGCAAGTGAGTGAACCCGAGGTGCTGTTCGACCGGCCGCGACCCGGTGTCGCGGTTCTCACCCTCAACCGGCCGGGTGCGCGCAACTCCCTCGGTTGGCAAACCTGGCACCAGCTGGGTGAGGCAATCGATGAGGTGGCCGCCGACGACAACTGTCGCGCGGTGGTACTCACCGGCGCCGGCGGGACATTCTCCGCCGGCGGCGACGTCAAGACCTCCCCGGCCCGCGGAGCGGGGCTCGGCGCGCCCGCGGCGCGGTTGCTGGTCGGACAGCGCGTGCTCGACACGCTGCTCAAGTTGCCCAAACCAGTGCTTGCCGCTGTCGAGGGGCCCGCGGTGGGTGCTGGCTGGAGCCTCGCATTAGCCTGCGACCTGGTTGTAGCGGCCCGCGACGCCGTGTTCGCGGCCCCGTTCGTGGCGCGCGGCCTAGTGCCCGACTGCGGAGCCGCCTGGTTCTTAACCCGTGCGCTGGGCCGGCACCGGGCCGCGGCGCTGCTGTTGAGCGGCGAACGGCTCACCGCGCCGCAGGCCGCGGGCGCGGGTCTGGTCAGTCAACTCGCCGAGCCTGGCGCAGCGCTGACCGTCGCCACCGACCTCGCCGCAACCCTCGCCCGCGGCCCTGCAGAGGCACTGCGCTTGACCAAAGGCATGATCCGCGGCGCGCTCGATGTACCGCTGGAAAGATTCCTCGAACTCGAATGGCTGTCGGCCACCCTCGATCTGACCGGGCCCGACGCTGCCGAAGGCCGCGCAGCCTTTGTCGAGAAGCGCGATCCTGATTTCTCCAAGATCCGCCGATCCGCCGATGAAGCTAGCTGAGCGGTGACCCTGAGCCGCTAAGGCCAGCAGGCCGTTGTCGCGGGCAGTGCTCAACTACGTCAGCCGCGCGGCCGGGCTGCCAGAGTCCCACTGACGACGTTGCCGACGCTACGATATCTCCGCGCTCGCGGCCGTCAGCTGTAGAAGCACGTTCCGTGCTTGGACAACGTCACTCGCAGCACGGCGACCGAGACGGCGCTCTAGCGGCCTCTACCCCGGCGCCAACCTTCGTGATGAAGGGCAAGAGTCTTATCTGTAACGGTTGAGGGGTGTGTAGGACTGTTCCCCACGTGGTTCTCAGCGCGGTTTGACGTCGTAGGTGACAGTGTTATCTGTAACGGTGTCACCCACGTTGGGGTGGTACGTCTCTGTGTTGTCGGCTGGAGGGCTTGGCCAGCCCGGTGAGTCGGGTCAGTGCGGTGAATCCGTCGTCGGTTCCGGGCCAGTGTGCGCGAACGGTGTCGAGGCCGGCGCGGCGGACGACGCTGCGCAGGACGGCGGCGACGATGATGGCGTCGTCGGCGTATCCGAGCACCGGGATGAAGTCGGGGATCAGGTCGATCGGGATCGCGAGGTAGGCCAGCAGCAACCCGAGGCGGACGCGGATCCCGCGCGGCAGGGTGCTGTCGCCGGCGAGGCGACGCACCAGCCGCAGCACGTCGGGCAGGATGCGCACCGCCTCGCGCAGTAGCCCTCCCCGCGGCCGGAGAATTGCCAGTGCGACCAGCAATGCCAGCCAGGCGAATAGGAGTGCGCCGCCAACGCCGATGAGGAGATCCCACCCGAATGAGCCCGTCACGATTCGTGCGCCACGTGCAGCCGCTGCGAGGTGCGCGCATCGGTTTGCGCGGATGTTTCGGCCTGCAGGGCAGCGTCCTCAAACGCTGCCAGCTCAGCAGCCGCGGCGTCGACGGCTGCGCGGGCAGCGTGCCCACCGGGGGCCGTGAAGTAGTCACGGGCGGCGATCTTGGCCAGCCAGCTGCGGAACCGGTCCAGGTCGGCTTCGGACTCCTCGACCTCGGCGTAGGTGAGCCGTCCGCGAGCGCGTTCATCGGCCAGCTCCTGGCGCAGCGCCGGGAGCCGCTCCAGGACTTCGGCGTACTCGCCGTCGCGGGCGGCGTTAAGCTCGTCGATCACGGCCTGTTCGTCGGCGGGATCGACGAAGCTCATCGGTAGGACGCGGGCGGTGCCGCCGTGGTGATGGATCCGATCGGCCAGCCGCCGCACTTCGCGGACCACATGTGCGTGGGCGGGCAGCAGACACACCGATTGCTGCAGATATAAGGCACCGAGCGAGCGCAGTTTGCGCCACACCTGCACCCGCAGCGTGCCCGCCGCGCCAGCAGTCGACACGCTGATCACCAGCCAATCGAGTTCGTCGCCCCTAGCCACAATGAGATGTTACACCCGTAACATCATGCTGATACAGCAGCTACGCGGGCTGAGGTATCTGGTGGCCAGCAGCTGCACCCAACCTCGCTGCGGCAGCCGTGAGATTGATCCCGTTGACGCGGTCAGCGTGTATGCCCCAAGCTGTCGACGTGGCCCAGATCAGCGAAACGCTGTTGATCGACCAGGTCGTGGCGCGGCTCACCGCCAGCTACGCCGACCTGCCGCCGGACCATGTGGCCGGCGCCGTGCGCAGCGCGCACGCCCGGTTCGAGCAGAGCCCGATACGGGAGTTCGTGCCGCTGCTCGTCGAGCGGCATGCCCGCGCCGAGTTGTCCCGCAGCGCCGGTCTGCTTACCTGGTCGTCCTAGGCGTCAGCGCAGGCCCGCCCCGCTTTGCACCGCTCAGCGGCACCAGATCGAGATCGCGACCACCCAAACCGATCAGCTCCGTGGTTGGGTAGCGGTCAGAGGTGTGCCGGCCCGGGCCCTGCCGCAGCGGGGAATCGCTCCTCGATCGCATCAAGCAGGCGTTGCAGCGCGTACTGTTCCTGCTCGCGATGCCGGATCTCCCGTCTGATGCGGTGGACCTGGTTCATCTCGCCGCGCAGTTGATACTTGGCCAGCGCGGCCTCGTGGGCCGCCATCCGGTCAATGAGCAGCTCACGCTGGCGCGAAAGCTCACCCCGGTAGTAGTCGGCCTGGCGAACATCCGCGGCTCGCGCGGCTGCGATGTCGTGGTCTGAGACGGTGGACGTGCTCATCTGGCACACCGTAACCGAGCACCAGACCATGCGCGCGGGCAACAACGAGCCAAAAAGCTCCACCGCCACCCGTTGCACCGCGGGCCAGGAACTGCGGCGTTCAGCTCGTCGACGCGTTCACCAACGCCAACCGCGCCGGCATGACATCGCCCCACAGACGCAGCGCCACCGCGCGATGCTCCCGATTCCCACCCCGGATTCTCGGACCGCACAGGCGATCTCGTCGAACGCGTCCCGCTCAGAACACCCACGCCATCCGATCAAAACGCCGATCGCTACATCGATCACTCGGCGTGACGACGGGTCCGCACCCCGGCCCAACTGGCTCACCTCGTCCACCCTTTCCGCGCCGGAATCATCTCGATCAACCCTGTGTACCCCCGGGCTATGAACAACAGCCACCTCGCAGAAGAACAAACTCGCGACGCCGAACCCGGCGATCGCGGTGCTCAGTCATCTCTTCCTCCGACGCCCCCGGGAGGTCCAGGCAGGTACGACGCCGACCACTTATGCCAACCGTTGGCCTGGTCGACGCCATCACCGATTCTGATCCGACAGACGAACTCGCCTGCTTCGTGGGCGATCACATTGATCTGCTCCCGGAGGTAATTTAGAACCTCGCTTGCTGTCCGATCCGAAGGGACGAACAGGTGGACCGTTTTCCACATTTCCTCCACCAGGCTCCCTTCGCCCCCTCCACCGCACCGATCGCCGCGGTCGGCCCAGCGCAACGCCCGTCGTCACAGTGCACACCATGCACGCTGACTGCACCCGCAACCGTGAAAAGGCGACCTGATCATCGGTGACATAGACGACGGCCGGGCCAGCGTCCAATGCCCACGTTGCGGCGCCCCAAGTCGCCGACCCTGTGAAACGGTGCGCCCGGGCGCCAGTCTCGTCGGCTACCACCGCGAGCGCGGCTACCGCCACGATGAGCTCCTCGACCTGGGCTACATCAAGTACACGCTCGTCAACGAATCCACCCAGCACCCACTTTTCCTGTGGCGCCGCCGGACACAACGCCCGATCATCCGCGACGGCTACCGCCAGTCCGACTAAGGCCGGGCACTACGGCTCAACTAGTTCGAGAAGTCGTCGGCAACATGTGTCGCACGTGTCGCTGAAAGAGCAGACGTTCTACACATGTAATCTACGTTGCTACCAGCAAGAACACGCCAATTGTTCATCTCATTACAGATAAGCGGTCGCGGTGAGGCGGTCAACAATCGCGGCTAGCACGGTTTTCGATGTCCCCTCGCGCGACACCATCTAATCATGCCGAATCAACCAGCGGCGTTGGTGAATGCTACAGCCAGATCGGCGTGCCACGGCACCGACACCTCGTCGCTATCCGGAGCCTGGACCGTTTGTCTTCCCGAACCAGGAGTCTGCGACCGCAACGCAAGGCCATACGCAAGTCGGTGAAGGCGATTACTCAGCCTGCCGGGCGCGCTGGACCCTGAAGAGCTTTACTTTGCCGCTCACGCCTTTGAGCCGGCGTGCGCCCATCGACGACCAGGTGAAGTCCGCAGCGTTGCCGACGGCCTCGCGCGTGGAGTCGGCGACCGCCACCGTCCCCGGCCGCGCCGCTGCCGTTACTCGACTGGCCACGTTGACAGGACTGCCGAACCAGTCGCCCCCGCGTGTGATCGCCAGTCCGGAAGCCACGCCGATCCGCAAGCGCGGCAAGCCATTTGCTGCCGCGTCGTCAGCCAAGTCGAGGATTGCCCGCAGCAATGGCGCCGGATCGAAGCACATGAGCATCACGGCGTCACCCACCGACTTCACCAGCCGCACCGGGGTGACCGCTACGTGCTGGGCCGATTCGGCGAGCCGACTGGCAACGCGTTCAAGCTCCAGAGGTGGCAGCACCTCCCCCAATTTGGTGAAGCCGGCAACATCAGCGAACGCCACCGTTACCTGGTGGGCCCCGGGTAATCTTCCGGCAGCCCGCTCAGCGGCGCTCACGGCCTCAACCTGGAACGAAGTGCGAAGTTGCATAAACAATAGGTCTTCGATCAGCGGTCCGAGGTGAGGCGCGGATCGACGCGCCAGCTGCTCGACCGCCTGCGCCAGCTCGATTTCACTTGTCCCCGGCCGCAGGAGGGTGTTGAGGGCCGCATCGCGCATCGTCGCGGCGGCACCCCAGTCCCGCGATCAGCATGCGCATCACGGCAACCGTTTCGTCCGGCTCGACGCCCATGTCGAGGAAGAATTTCGCGTGCGCGATCGCTTTTCCGTCGGCGCGCAGCAGTACGGCTGCGTCGGGGTCGTCGATCCTCGGCCTTCCGACCGCGCCGTAGAGGCGCTGCAGGAGGTCCAATTCGATCCCTGTGGATTCGCTGATCTCACGCGCGGACACATAGGTCCCGTCGTCGCCGAAGATCGTGTTCGCGGGCAGCAGTAGAGGCGTAGCGAGCGATCTACGTATCTCGTCGAGGGGGTAGCCTTTTCCGATCAGCCATGTGACGAGGTCGGCACGCTCTTCGCGGGCTTGGCCCTCAAGGCCGTCGAGCATACCAAACTCCTCGATGTCGTGGTTAGCTGCCATACCGCAAACGTACTGCTCGATGCATCGCCTACCGCATCGATTCGCAGCGCCACAAGTCGACGGGTGCGTTCGGACAACTTCGCGAAACTTCGCGCTCGGTCCATGCGGAACCGGGCTTCCGAATCAGTGAGGTATTTGCACGCCAAATATCGCCACGGCCCCACGAGCAACTTGGGCATAGCCCGATATCCAACGGTGACTCGCAAGAATTCCCGGGCGTCGGCCACGACCGGCCACCCCGTCTGGCGCTTGGGATGATCTCCACACTTTTCGGGCGTCGCGATCACATCGCCTCCACGGCCGACCCGGGTTGCCGCTACACGGGATCCTGAACCGTGACTCGGTCCCGTTGCTTGTCGACATCGCTAACAGGTGCAGAGGTTGACCGCGGGCCCGCCATGCCAAGATCCCGCCGAGCGGGATACCCATTGACCTGCTATAGAGTTGGCTTACGTCCCTCGTCCGCCGGTGACTGACCATAGCCGATCGCGCGAATGACCACAGAACCGACAACGCCGGGCTATCCGTGACGCCGCCCCACACTCCCTTGAGTTGACCACGAGACTACGCGAGGCAATGACTTGCGAGTCACGTCAGCGAATTCTCGTGCAATTCAGTATGATTTATATCAGAGGGCTGCAGGCTGGAGCTGAAGCTCCGCCCCACGTCACGCCAAGCAGGGCATAGGAGCGGGAGTGGACAGCGATATCGACCAGGCGGCAAACACATCTGAGATACCGCATGCAGCGCGCCGCTATACAAGAGTACCCAAGGCGTCAGATATTCTGGCCGACCGGCTCCGCGCAAAAATCCTCGGCCGCGCGATGCGGCCCGGCGACCAACTGGCTTCGGAAGCGGAGTTGATCTCCGGAGAGGGCTTTAGCAGAGGCACCGTGCGAGAGGCGCTGCGCCTGCTCGAATCCGATGGTTTGATCGAAATCCGCCGAGGCCCACGCGGTGGCATTCGGGTAACTCGTCCCGACCTGCGGCAGATCAGCAGATCCGTTGCGCTCCTACTGACCCTCGCTGAAACCTCAACCAGAAAGTTCTACGAGTTCCGCAAACTCCTCGAACCCGCTATTGCCGCTATGGCAGCCCGGTCGGCCACCGACGAGCAGCGCGGCTGGCTACTCGCGATCGCTGACGCCACATCTCGAAACGGCTCATGGGAACCATCGGTGGAGTTCCACGAGGCTCTCGCGGTTTGCAGCAACAACGAGGTCTTGCGGCTCGTCATATCGATGTTCGAGCAAGAGTTGTCGTGGCACGTCCCAGGTGAGTCGCTCACCGAGCTAGACATGGAGGATACCCGCCGGGCGCACCAGAGCATCGCGCGTGCGGTGGCTGCCGGCGACGCCGACCGCGCGTCGAGCGCAATGCAACGTCACCTGAACCAGTTCGAGCGAATGCTCGACACAAACGGCCGCCTCGACGAGCCGCTGCTCCCCCGAGAGCGTTGGCTCCAGTGACGCCGACCCCCTCGCTCGTCACCGTTTTCACAACGCGCTTACGGGGCATCAGGCAGCGAAGCCATCCACCGATGCATGCCCAACACGCAGCCCGCGTCGCGTCCCTGGCTTGGCAGGGTTGATGCAGACAACAATGATCTTTATTGACTGGGCTCGTCATCGAGGAGATGGACGGCTTGGGCGGTGTAGGTTAGACAGCCCGGCGCGGTGGCGCATCATGTCGCGAATTGTGATGGCTGACTTGCCGTTCGCGCCGAACTCGGGCCAGTATTCGGCGACCGGCACGTCGTAGGAAGCAATCCCCGGTCGACAAGCCGACGGATGACCGTGGAAGCCAATCCCTCTGTCGCTGAAAACGCCATCGCGCCGGTGTTGGCCGCCGACGGTACGCTGCCATGACGATCGGCCCCACCCGATCCACACATCAACAACCGGTCTGCCATCGAGGTATACCGGCAGCGCGCCCGAGACTGTCAAGTTAACGGTGTAACTCGTTGTTGTAGTGTTACTTTCGTTCTGGGGTTAAACGTCCGGGGAAGGCGATCTCGAACGCGTTGAGGGGTGCCTTCCAGCGGTTGATCCAGCGTTGTCGGCCTTTGCCGGTCGGGTCGAGGCTCATGATCGCCAGGTAGACGCACTTCAGGGCGGGCCTGCTCGGTCGGGAAGTGCCCTCGGGCGTTGACGGCCCTGCGGATGCGCGAGTTCAGGCTTTCGATGCTGTTGGTCGTGCAGATCACGCCGCGGATTTCCTTGTCGAAGGCCAGGAATGGCACGAACTCGGCCCACGCGTTGTCCCACAGCTTGACGATCGCCGGGTAGCGCTGGCCCCAGGTCTCGCTGAACGCGACGAATGCATCCAACGCCGCCGACTCGCTTGCCGCGGTGTAGACCAATTTGAGATCCTTGGCGATCGCCGCCCAGTCCTTCTTGGGGGTCGGGGAGCAGATTCTCGAAATCCGGCGCTAAGGATTTACGGCAGATAGTAGCGTACTATCTGCCGTAACTCGTGAGTCGTCCTGCCGCGATGGTCGTTCCGGAGATGGGCGACTCCGGAAACTATCTGCCGTAGTGCTGAAGGGCGGTCGGGGTGGGATCGGTGAGCTCGCTACCGGCGCGGGCCGCCGGGATCCGGCTGGCGGACGCGACGCGGACCTTTCTGGGCACGATCGCGGCGGTGAACACCCGCCGCGCCTACGCCTCGGCGTTGGATCGGATGGTGCGCGACTTCGGCGCGGACGGCGATGTCGGGTTGTTGAACCCGGATCGGGTGTCGGGGTGGTTCGACTACGTGTGGGGCGACAAGGCCCCCAAGACCTACAACCTCCGGCTGACCGCGGTGTCGGCGGCGTGCGCCTACTGACGCGATCAACAGTGGCTGACCGGCGATCCGGTGTCGCGCCTGCGGGCGCGGCCGAGTGCGCCGGACAACAGCAAGGCGATGACCGCCGCCGAGGTTGCGGAGCTGCTGGGCATGGACGCGGCCCTGCGCGAGCGGGTGTTCTGGTCGATGCTGTATGAGTCCGCCGCGCGGGCGGAGGAGATCCTGAATCTCGACATCGAGGACCTGGACACCGTGAACCGATGCGCCACGGTCACCCGCAAGGGCGGCGCCCGCGAGGTGATCTATTGGCAGACCGGCACCGCACGGCCGCTGCCCCGGCTGATCGCCGGACGGAAGTCCGGGCCGCTGTTCCTGACCGACCGCAAAGCCAAGCCGTCGGTCGCCAAGACCGACACCGACAACTCGACCGGCCGCGCCCGACTTTCCTACCGCCGCGCCGCGACGCTCCTCGAGGAGCACACCGAAGGGATGCGACGCGGACCGTTCACGCTGCACCAGCTGCGGCACTCGCGACTGACCCACGCCGCAGAGAAGGGCGCTTCCACGCCGATGCTGATGGCGTTGAGCGGACACACCTCGGTGCGCAGCCTGGTCAAATACGCGAAGGTCTCCGCCGAGGCGCTGGGGCGCTGGCAGGCCGAGACCGATCCCGCTGCGCGGCGGCGCTCCCGCTGAATCTCTCAGTAGCTGACGGTGACGAGTTCCGGCGCGTGTCTGCGTATCTTGTTCAGCACCTTGACTGTTCGGCCCGAGCGCATCTGCTCGAGGGGGGCCGAAAGAGACCAATCAAGTGCGGCACCGTCGATGGGTGTGGTCTTCCGCGTCCGGGAACTCATAGCCGCTGCCGGGCGTGCGTGGTCGTGGTGTTTGTCGGATCCGGCGGGGGCACGGCCGAGAGTAGGGCCGTGAGGTCGCGCGAGACCTCGCCGGGGTTGGAACAGCCGTGGGAGATGAGCGCGCGGGAGCGCGGCTTCGGTCAGGCCGTATCGGATATGGACGGCGTCGTGGTGTTGCAGGATCGCCAACGTGTGGATTCCACTGGCGATCAGGCCACCGAACTGGCCGTCCTGCGCCGCCGCCCGGTCGATGTGAAACCACTGGGGATCCCAGTGGGTGGCGAAGTCGACGAGTTCGGCCTCGGTCACCGTGTGTGAGCCCAAGTCGAAACGCTGGCCGATGCCCAGGTCCTCGGCGTATACAAGGCGTGTGTGCTCATGGTGCGATCCCACCTGCACGCCGACGGGTTTCACCGCGGCGCCATGCGGATCGCGCCGTCGAGGCGGATGGTTTCGCCGTTGAGCATCGGGTTGGTCACGATCGCCTCGACCAGCTGCGCGTACTCGGCGGGGTCGCCGAGCCGGTTCGGGTGCGGCACCTGCTGTCCCAGCGAAATCTGAGCCGCCTCGGGCAGCGTGCCCAGCAGCGGGGTCTTGAACAGGCCGGGCGCGATGGTGTTCACCCGGATCAGCAGCGACGCCAGGTCGCGGGCGATCGGCAGGGTGGCGCCGACGATCCCGCCCTTCGATGCCGAGTACGCGGCCTGTCCGATCTGCCCGTCGAAGGCCGCGACCGAGGCGGTGTTGACGATCACGCCGCGCTCGCCGTCGACGGGCTCGTTCTGCGACATCGCGTGCGCGGCGAGGCGGATGACGTTGAAGGTTCCGGTCAGGTTGACCTTGACGATCTTCTCGAATTCGGCCAGCGGGAACGGTCCGTTCTTACCGACGGTCTTGACGGCGTTGCCGATGCCGGCGCAGTTCACGGTGATTCGCAGTGAGGACTCCGCGTTGGCGCGCTCGACCGCCTCGGTGACCGCGGCCTCGTCGGTGACATCCGCCGGAGCGAATTCCACGGTGTCGCCGAGAGCAGCCAGCGCATCCGTGTTCGCGGTGGGCAGGTCGACGGCGATTACCCGGGCGCCCGACTTGGCGAGGGCGGTGACGGTGGCCAGTCCGAGGCCCGAGGCTCCGCCGGTGACGAGTGCGTTGGTTCCGGTGATATGCATGAATACTCCTGACGAAATAGGTTGAGAACATCGGGTTTTTGACAAAGTGAGGTGTGACTGACGCAGTGGTGTCACTGCGCGAAGGTCAACCTCATAAGGCGCGGCCGATGAGTTCCTTCATGATCTCGTTGGTGCCGCCGTAGATCTTCTGCACGCGGGAAGCGGCGTACATCTGCGCGATCGGGTACTCCATCATGTAGCCGTAGCCACCGAAGACCTGCAGGCAGCGGTCGACGATCTCGCACTGCTTGTCGCTGCCCCACAGCTTGGCCATCGACGCGGTCGCCGCGTCGAGGGTGCCGTCGAGGTGACGCTGGATGCAGTGGTCCATCAGGGTCTTGCCGGCCAGCACGTCGGTCTTGCACTCGGCGAGTACGAACTTCGTGTTCTGGAAGTTCAGGATCGGCTTGCCGAAGGCGTGACGTTCCTTGGCGTACCTGATGCTCTCCGCCACCGCGGCCTCGGCCACCGCGACACCGCCGACACCGAGGATCAGCCGCTCACGCTGCAGCTGACCCATCAGCTGGTAGAAGCCCTGCCCCTCGACGCCGCCGAGCAGATTCGCTGCCGGCACCCGCATGTCGGTGAACGACAACTCGCGGGTGTCCTGGCCGTGCTGGCCGATCTTGTCCAGCACCCGCCCACGCTCGAACCCCGGAAGATTCTCCGTCTCCGCGACGAGCAGCGAGATACCCTTGGAACCTTGGCTCGGGTCCGTTTTGGCGACGATGACGAGCAGGTCGCAGTGCGACGCGTTCGAGATGAACGTCTTCGAGCCGTTGATCACGTAGTGGCCGCCGTCGCGAACCGCGGTGGTCCGTACGGCCTGCAGGTCCGAGCCGGTGCCGGGTTCGGTCATCGCAATGGCGAGGACGCTCTCACCGCTCGCACATTTCGATAGCCAGCGCTTCTTCTGGTCCTCGGTGGCATAGGCGGCGATGTAGTGCGCGACGATCGTCGAGTGCACGGCGAAGCCGAACGCGGTGTCGTGGGCGTAGGCGATCTCCTGCTGCACGATCGCCTCGTGGCCGAAGTTGCCGCCCCCGCCGCCGTATTCTTCGGCGATGTCGAGGCACAGCAGTCCCGCGGCGCCGGCCTTGGTCCAGAACTCGCGGTCGACCTGGTGCTGCGCGGCCCAACGGTCCTGGTTCGGGGTGGCTTCCTTGCGGAAGAACTCGGCGGCGTGCTTACGCAGCAGCGCCTGATCGTCGGTCTCCCACGGGGAGCGGTAATCGGGGAACAGCTCGCTCATGATCGGTCCTACTTTCCGGTGAATTCGGGGGCGCGCTTGGCGAGGAACGCGGCCTGGCCCTCGCGGCTGTCGGCGGAATGGATGGCAACGTGAAAGTTGCGCTTCTCGTGCTCGAGTCCTTGCGCCAGAGAGGTTTCCAGGGCCTGGAGGGCGGCATCCTTGGCCAGCGCCACCGCGAGCGGTGAGTTGGCGGCGATCCGCTGCGCCATGGCGACCGCCGCTTCGAGGGCGGTGCCGTCCGGGACGGTCTCGGCGACGATGCCGGCCGCGCACGCCCGCTGTGCGGACAGGAAGTCGCCGGTGAGCAGTAGGGCCATCGCCTTGGACTTGCCGACGGCCTGAATCAGGCGCTGGGTTCCGCCGCCGCCCGGGATCACGCCGAGCTTCACCTCCGGGACACCGAACTTGGCGGATTCGCCGGCGATGACGATGTCGCAGGCAAGCGCCAACTCGCAGCCGCCGCCGAGTGCGAGGCCCTCGACCGCAGCGAGGACCGGCTTCGGGAATCGGCCCAGGTCGGCCCAGATGGTGCCGCCCAGCGCGGCTCGATCGCCGAGCAGCGACTGGTCGCGAATGGCGTCGAAATTGGTGATGTCGGCTCCGGCGCAGAAGATCCCGCCGGCGCCGGTGAGCACGATGGCACGGATCTCGTCGTCGTGCCGAGCCGCGACGAGCTCGGTGTTCAAGGCGGTGAGCACCGCCTCGTTCAGACTGTTGCGAGCCTTGGGCCGGTTGATCTCCAGGATCAGGAGGTGGCTGTCGCGGGCCGTGCGTAGCGGGGCGTTGTCGGGGTTCATCGGACGTCCTCGTAGACGTTGGTGTGCGCGGCGCGCATGGCCTTCTTGTCGAGCTTGCCGACGCTGGTGCGGGGCAGCTGGTCCAGATACAGGACGGTCTCGGGCAATTGCCATTTGGCGAATGCATCGGCGAGCAATTCGTGGATCTCCGACAGTGGAAGTTCCTGCCCGTCGGTCGTCACGACGAGTGCTACTGGACGCTCCTGCCACTTCGGGTGCGGGACGCCGATGACGGCCGCCTCGGCGATCTTCGGATGGGCAACGAGTGCGTTCTCCATGTCGATGGAGGAAATCCATTCGCCACCCGACTTGACCACGTCCTTGATCCGGTCGGTGATCTTCAAGTAACCATTCGGGTCGATGGTCCCGACATCGCCGCTACGCCAATACCCGTCGAGGAACTTGTCGGCGTCGTCGTCGAGCTTGTGATAGCGCTCGATGATCCACGGTCCGCGCAGCAGCACTTCACCCTGACTCGTGCCGTCGTGCGGGAGATCGTTGCCTTCCGCGTCGACGATCCGGATGTCGATGCCGTTGACCGGCAAACCCTGCTTACGCTTGAGATCCCACTTCTCCTCGTCCGAGATCACACCGCGCAGCGAGGGCTTCAGTCCCCGGTTCACCGCGACCAGAGGGGTGGTCTCGGTGGCGCCGTAGGCGTGGATGACGTCGGCTCCAGTGATGTCGTGGAAGTCGCGCATCAGCGACAGCGGCGGCTCGGTGGCACCGGACAGCAGCCGCGCGCGGGAGAAGTCCGGTGCGACCGCAAGCGTCTTGATGTAGTTCATCATGGGCTGGAAGATCGCCGGCGCACCGTTTGCGACGGTGACTTGCTCCGCGATCATCGCGTCCACGAGGACGGATGTGTCCTCGGCGATGTAGCGACCGGGCAGCACGATTTTTGCGGCACTGTAGGCGGCCGCCTGGGGTAGGCCCCAGCCCTGGCCGTGGAACATCGGCGTGATGAGCATGACGGCATCGTCGCTGCTCATCCCGAGTCCGGCGACCTCGGCGAGGGTGTGCAGGTAGATGCCGCGATGCGAGTAGTAGATGCCCTTGGGCCTGCCGGTGGTGCCGGTGGTGTAACACGCGCTGTAGGAGGAGGTTTCGTCGATGACCGGCCAGTCGATCTCCGGGCCGGCGTCCGCGAGC
Source organism: Mycobacterium sp. NGS40 (assembly GCF_059812735.1). Lineage (NCBI taxonomy): Bacteria > Bacillati > Actinomycetota > Actinomycetes > Mycobacteriales > Mycobacteriaceae > Mycobacterium > Mycobacterium sp. NGS40. The sequence goes on along the minus strand of NZ_JCALDG010000025.1, from coordinate 6,495 downwards.
AGGTCCTCCCAGTGCACCGCGTGCGGGAGCGTGGTGGTGATGTCGGCCAGCGGCTTATCGGTCATCACCACCCACGTCTTCACGTTCGGCGTATGCGGTGCCAGCGCCTCGGCAACCGGAAGCAGCGACTCGTCGATGAGGACCACCGATGCATCACTGTGTCCGGTGACGTAAGCGAGATCCTCTGGCGCCAAACGCAGGTTCATCTGCAACATCACGGCAGCGAGGCCGGGAATCGCCCAGTACAGCTCGTAGTGCCGCTTGCTGTTCCAGTCGAGGATCCCGACCACATCGCCCGGCCCGACGCCGATCGAGCGAAGTGCATTGGCACTTCGTTGGATTCGCGCGTAGGCATCGGCGTAGGTGTACCGGTCCCAGCCGCCGTCCGCGGTGCGGTACACGATCTCCTGCTCGGGATAGGTGCGCGCGGCGTGCCGGATGATGGTGGTGGTGTTGAGTTGATAGTGGTCGCCGTGGGTGGAGGGCAGGCCCCTCACGATCTCGTGGCTCATGACGTCCTCAGATGCGTTCGATGATGGTGGCGTTCGCGGTGCCGGTGGCCTCGCAGACGGTCTGCAAGCCGAACCTCTTGCCGGAGCGTTCGAGTTCGCAGAGCAGGTCGGTGAGCATCCGGGCTCCGGTCGAGCCCAGCGGGTGGCCGAGGGCGACGGAGCCGCCGTTGACGTTCAGCTTGTCGTCCGGGACGCCGAATTCCCGTTGGAAGATCAGCGGCACACCGGCGAAGGCCTCGTTGACCTCGAACAGGTCGATCTCCTCGACGGCCAACCCGCTTCGGCCGAGCGCCTTGTGGGCGGCGTCGAGGATCGCGGTGAACTGGATGATCGGGTCGGCGGCGGCGACCGACAGCGCGCGGAACCGGGCGCGTGGGATGAGGCCGTTGCGCTCGGCGTACTCGCGGTCGGCGATCAGCAGCGCGGCCGCGCCGTCGCTGATCTGCGAGGAGTTGGCCGCCGTGGTCCGCCCGTCGGCGCCGAACACGGCTTTCAGGCTCGCCATCTTGGCGGGGTCGATGTGCTCGCGGATGCCCTCGTCCGAGTCGATGACCGGACCGGTCGGGTCGTCGGGGTCGGCGGTGATCGGCACCATCTGGTCGCGGAACTTCCCGGCCCGCGTCGCGGCGTGCGCCCGCTCGTGGCTGCGAGCGCTGAACGCGTCCAACGCCGCTCGGCTCAGGTCGAACCTCTCGTTCATCAGCTCCGACGACGGGCCCTGCGCCATCAGCCCACCGTCGTAGCGGTCGAGTTCGCGCGGGCTGTACTGCGGGCCGAGCGGCGCGCCGGGCAGGAACGCCGGAGGCATCGGCACCCGTGACATCGACTCGACGCCGCAGGCGATCACCAGGTCGTGGGAACCCGCCATCACCGCCTGGGCGGCGAAGCTGACCGCCTGCTGCCCTGAACCGCACTGGCGGTCGATCGTCACCGCGGGGACCGACTCGGGCAGCCCGGCGGCGAGCACCGCGTGGCGGCCGAGATTGCCCGACTGGACATCGTGCTGGATGACGCAGCCGGTGATGACGTCCTCGATCGCGGCGGGGTCGACGCCGGCGCGGGCCACAAGCTCCCGCAGCGTCTGCCCGAGCAGGTCCACCGGATGCCATGCGCTGAGGATCCCTCCGCGACGGCCGACCGGGGTCCGGACCGCGCCGACGATAACGGCCTCGCGAACACTCATGACAAAGCTCCTTGTGCTGAATTACGGGGTGCCGAATCGCGGATTCCGATCAGGGGAATGTCGAGGCGCTTCGCGACCTCCTCCCATTCGCGCGTCGGCTTGGAAAGAAACGTCTGCTCGAGCTCCTCCTGGGTGCCCTCGACACCGAGACCGGCGCGGGCGCGCTCCCAGAAGTGCGGCTCGAGCGCGGCCAGCGCGACGTGGCCGTCGGAGCTGGAGTAGATCCGGTAACCGGGATGCGCCCCGCCGAGCGGCGCGCCCGCTCCCATCAGACCGTGCCGAACTGCGGCGCCGGCGTCGGCGGCCGCCTGTTCGAGGACGACCCGCTCGCGGTGTCCCACGCCGGACTCCGCGGCCACGCGCAGGGCGAGCAGGGCCGCGGACACGGCGCGCTCGGCGCCGAGCAGGTCGGCCACCGGGACGGTCGGCATCGTCGGCGGCTGGAGAGTGCCGTGCAGGGCCTGGTACGTCAGGTCATGGCCGGGCTGCTCCGCCGCGATCCCGTCGTGCCCGACGATCTCGATATGCGACAGGTGCGGATTCGCCGCGGTCAACTCGTCCAGGCCGAGCTTGACCAGCGCCGAGGGGCGCATGGCGGTGAGCATCAGGTCGGCACGCGACAGCTCGCGCGCCGCCACCGCCCGATCAGCGGGGTCCTTGAGGTCGAGGGTCACGACCCGCTGGCCCACAGTGAGCTCGTCGTACCACGTCGGCGCCACGGCCCGCAGCGGGTCGCCGGCCGGCGGTTCGATCTTGGTGACGGTGGCGCCCAGCGCCCGTAGCCGCGCGGCGGCGAGCGGGCCCGGCAGATTGATCGCGAGCGACACCACCTGCACGCCCTGCAGCGAACTCGACTGCGACATCATCAACCCCTTTTTGACTATACTGATGTATAGCCATTAATGCGCATGTACTGTCTAATGTCAAGGGTGTATGCTTTTTTCCCTGATAGGAGGCAATTTCTGTGACCGACCCCCGCGCCAGTGACGAGGACCTCACCGCGAAGGCCCGCATTCGCAACGCCGCGCTCGACCTCTACGCCGAGCGCGGCGAGGATCGCGTCTCGATGCGCGCCGTCGCCGCCGCCGCCGGGGTCGCCGTGGGATTGGTGCAGCACCACTTCAAGACCAAGGACGGGCTACGCGTCGCCGTCGAGCAACTGGTCGTCGACTATTACGCTCTGGCGATCGCCTCTGTGCCGGACGAGGGCGCCCCAGCGCAGGTCGCCGCCGCTCGAGACGAGGCGGTGCGGCACATGCTCGCGACGCATCCGACGGTGGTGAACTACATCCGGCGCGCTGTGCTCGATCCGCAGGGAAAGAGCGAGTTACTCGAGCGGCTGACCGACCTGAGTCGCAGAGAGATCTCCAAACTCCGCTATTCGGGCAAGACCTCGACACGGCGATCCGAGTCCTCACAGGTCATCGGGCTGATGGTTCGTCAGCTGGGGCAGCTGCTCATGCAGCCGATGATCGATGACATGTGTGACTTCCTCGACCGGACGGGCGTGCCGCACAGCGACAAACTGACGCTCTCCGTGACCGTAATCTAGCGGTAGTTTGTTGGGTCAGGTCGGAGGTAGAGGTGCAGGCCGTGGCCTGTTTCGCGGCTCAGGAGAGACTTCCGCCGACATGCGTCGTCAGGTCCTGAGCGGTCATCCGCCACCCTTCGACTCGCGCTACTCGTCGTCGTCGGCGTCCGGGTCGCGCAGCGGTCGGTGAACTCCGCTGGGGTCGGGCAGGTGGAAGCTGTAGTGCCCGTCGATGCCGATGTGGGCGCGCACGAACGCCGACAATCGCTCGACATCGGTGTCGAGCACCGGGTATCCGCCGGCTCGCAGCGCGGCGAGGGCGCGGTTCTCGTAGACGGTGTTCCACACGACGACGCAATTGAGCACCAATCCCAGCGCCGAGAGCTGGTCTTCCATGCCCTCGTAGTAGGCGCGGGTCATCTCGCCCTTGCGGCCGTGATAGATCGTGCGCGCCAGGTCGTGACGACCCTCGACGAGAGATTGGACTGGGCCTTGCCCTCGCGCCGGTAAGGTTCGTCGTCGGCCAGGCGCAGGATGTGCAGGGTCTTGAAGATCCGCCCGAAATGGGCGATGGCCTGGCCCAACGCGGTCGGCTGCCCGTCGCGGGAGATCATCCTGGTGACCTCGTGCGCCGACACCTCACCGGAGTGGATCGACACCGCGATCCGGCACATGTCCTCCCAGTGCGCGGCGATCTTGGCGGTGTCGATCACCCCGCGCGCCGCCTTGTCCAGCGGCCCGTAGTCGGCTCGGGCGTCGATGCGCCACAACCGCTGATCGGGCAGGTTCGCCAGCTGCGGCCGGTACTGGCGGCCGATCAGATGCAGCAGTCCGAACACGATGTCGGAATACGACCCGGTGTCGGTGATGATGACCTCCGGAATCCGCCCGCCGTGCTGGGACACGATCACGTCGATGGTGTGCAGCGAATCGCGAGGTGTTCCGCGCAGCACCTTGCCTGCCAGCCCGGCGGACTGGTCGTTGAGCATGTTCAACCAGGTGATGCCCAGTTTCCGGCCGAAGTACTTCGGGTTCGGGCGGGCGTTATGGGTGCGCACGGGCACCACGAACCGCATCCCGTCCACCGAGGCGACCAGCCCGCCGCCCCACGCTTGGGCCAGGGGGATGTCGGCCTGGGCGTCGACCAGCACGGCGTTGGCCGCCTCGATGGTCTCGGCCCGCACGTAGCACTGGTCGACGTGCAGCAGCCGATCCCTGGTCAGGGCGTCGACACCAGGCGTTGTCACCGGTTTGAACCCGACGTTCATCGCATAGGAACAGAGCACGGCCGCCACCGACAAGCCGAGGTCGGCGACGCGGGCCTCGTTGCCCGAGGTGTGGGTGAACGCCTCGGTGAAACCGGGATGCCAGCTCATCACCTCCGTGACCAGTTCCGGCAGGTCCACACGCGGGATCATCGCCTCCACCCGGCGGCGCAGGTCGACCAGCGACGCGGGCTCGGCCTTGGCGTCCAGCGCGGCGACGTGCAGTTTGCCGTCGGCGTCGATGCTGGCTGGGGTGTCCTCGCCCAGCCGTGCGGCCAACTCCCGATAAGCGGTCTCCAACGCCGTCGCGTGATCGGTCAGCAGCTGCGTCGGCGCGGCGGGCAGGCCCAGCGCGTTCATGCCGGCGTCACGCGCAGCCTCCCAGGCTTCGCCTGCCAGCAGGTGCGCCCGCGGGTCGCGCCACCGCGACGAACGCACCGCGAAGATGCTGCGGTGCTTGAGGTGTCGGTGGAACTGTTCCAACACGCAGATCGTGTAGGAGTTCCGGTCGACGGTGCCCTCCGGTCGGCCCGGCGTGTAGATCAAGCGCTTCCACGCGCCGACGATCAAGTCGTGGTCGACCTTGCGGGCGTCCAGCAGGTTTGCCGGGATCTTGCCCGACGACCTGGATGTCAGCAGCTCGGCGAGGGTCTTCATTGCCGCCAGGACGGCGGCGCCGTCACTGGTCGCGCCGAACTCGATCGTGTCCATCAGCATCGACAGGAACGGGCGGACCGTGGCGAACTTGCCGGCCAACTCGATCAACCGCTGCCCATCCAGCTCCGCGTCGTCGGCGGGCACCAGCTCGTCGACCGCCTGGACCGCGTGCCGCAACTCGGCCCGGGTGACGGTCTTCTCGATCATGTCCAACACCACGCCCAGCCCGACGTCCTGGTTGACCTCGACCATCTCCAGCAGCACCTTCACCGCTGCCGCGAGCTTGCCTGCGTTGCGTGACACCCTCGGATAGCGACGCAGCTTCTCCTCGCGAGACTCCCGCTCGGCCTTGGACAGAAGCTTCGTCGTCATCAACATGTCGAAGGTCTCCAACACGTCGTCGACCGCCCGCGCGCTCAACACAACGACCGTCGCGGCCAGCACCGCCAAGCGCTGCTCACGCGTGGGCAGCCGCCGCAGCGCGGCGGCCTTGCTCGCCAACCCGTAGGTCGCCAACCCCGTCAACCGACGCGGCGGGATCGCCCTCACGTCGATGCTGTCCACCCCGACCGCTTGCAGGTCGACAACCCTGCGCAGCGCCGCGAGCATCCCCTTCGACGACGCCTTGAACACGCCCTTGCGCAGCCGCTCCAGCTCGCTGACCTTCTGCCCGCCCTCCGCAGGAACCTCCAGCAGCCGCAACAAGGCAGACGCGGACTCCGAGGTCAGCTGCTCGCCGAGCTGGCGCCACAACCGGGCGTCCGCCGCGTTGCGGCCGTCGCCGATCAGCCGCTCCAACGTGGTGATCCCCGGCAGCAGCGCCTGACGCTTCCGCAGCCATGTCACTGCGTCGCCGAAGATCGCCTTCGGTCCGTCGCCGGTCATCCACGCCTGGTCGACGATCCACGACGTGAGCTCCGACTCCATCTCGCCGAACGGCTTGAGTCCGTACACCTGCTGGATTTCCCAGGCGTGTTCGAGCTTGGTCTTCTCCCGATCGGTGTACCGCTTCACCATCGACGGATCGGAGATCTCCAACTGCTCGGCCAGATACTCGATCAACGCGGGCGGGACATCCAGCGGATCAGCCAGGAACATTCCCAGGTGACGCACCGTCACCACCTGCACCGCGAACCCCAGACGGTTGTAGTCGCGCCGCCGCGCAGCGATCAGCCGCCGGTCCTCGTCATCCAAGTAGCAGTAACGCTCCAGCTCCTGCCGAGACAACGCACCGAACCGGCCATAGCCGCCCTCATCAGTCACGACGACATGAAATCACCTACAGCGCAAGGTCGCTCGGCGATTGCCCCTTAGCGCCGGATTTCGTCAATCTGCTCCCCGACCCCC